>JAITXQ010000067.1 GCA_031284675.1 Rickettsiales bacterium
TTATTTGCTGTTTTTTATTTTTGAACCTTCGTCTAAGTTTAGCTTTAATGCCATTTTCTTGCATAACACTTTGTACTGTTTTGATGTTATAATTTTTGCCTAAAGCTTTTAATTCAGCATGAATTTTAGGGGCTCCATATCTGCATTTGGATGCTTGATGTATTTTTTGAATATCTGCTAGAAGCCCTTCTCTTGCTAATTCCTTACTGCTTTTAGCAATCCATTTATAATAACTACCAGCAGATACATCTAAAACCCTACATAGTTCCTGTATTTTATAGTAATTTCTATGCTCTTTTATAAAAGAATATTTTACTCTTTTTGTTTGGCAAAATACCCCAGGGCTTTTTTTAAAATGTCCCTTTCTCTTGTTATCCTTGCCAGCTCTTTTTTAAAATCAAATCTTTCCTTGTCGTAAGGAGCTAATTTTCCTTTGCCTGGAAATGCGTATACCTCAGACATTTTTCCATCATATTTTCTTACCCATTTACTTAACATACTGCCATCTATACCTAGATCTTTTGCTATTTTTGTACTTGCTTGACCTGTTTCTTTAATCAGCTTAACAGCTTCTAATCTAAATTTTGCTGTGTATTCTCTTCTATTTATCATATTACACCTCTTTGAAAAAACGTTTTATTTTACTCAAAAAACGTCTTAACTTTCTCTCTACTTTTTCTGGGTAAGGTCAGGTCAATAATCTTGTAGAGAAATAACTTCTATTTTATCATAGTCAAATTTGGTCATACCGAGCCAAATTTTTTTTCACAACCACCTTTTAACCGCTGATGATAGCTTTGTTAGTTTTTGTCATGATGCGATCAAACACTCCCAATAACCTCTTTAATAGGCTTGGGGTTAGCGAAGAGATAAAATCAACGGATACGTTACTGCTTTTGTCATCACCACTTGCTTTGTAGTCTATTGAAATAATTCCCCTACTTTTCCCACCGGTAAGAAGTTTTCCTATTATAGGGATTCTTAACAAAGATTTATTAATTGAATATGCTGGTATTACTTGCCCTTCAACCTGGAATTTATAATCCTTAATATCAAGCTTACCACTAGTGCTAACGCCTAATTCTGCTCCTTCAAGCCAAGATTCTTCAATTTCAATAATACCATCTTTGTATAAAAAAGGTGCATTACATTTATAAAGATATACACCTTCATTCTTTATAGCATTTACAATACCAGGAAGTGAAGACATCGATAATAAAGTAGTGAGTAGTGGGGCATCTTTGATATAGAAATTACTGATAGATAACATACCATAATGTTCTCCACTTTTTCTCTGGGGAGATAGATAAAAAGATAATTTACCATTTTTAACTGATTTACTAATGCCCAAAGAACGCAAGAATATCCCTGAATTATCCGCATATATTTCCAATCCTATTCCACTATATTCTGCAAGTATATTGCTATTATCTTCCAGAAACTGCCCTGTAAATTGACTTCTATTGCAATCACCTTTAGAGCAAGTTATGTTTAGCTTAGCATTTTTGATAACAATGCCTTCTTTCATAATTACATTGTCAACATTCATACTGACCTCTATGTCACTGCTTGATCCATTACTATTTTTGCTAAGTAAATCCAAAATATCACTTAAGTTAATTTTCTCACCATAAATAGTTATGGTATTTTTTTCCTTATCTGATTTAATCTCTATATTGAAATCATTATCAGGTAATCTAAAATCACCAGAATTTAAATATAGATTTCCATCTTCTACTCTTCCGCTGAATTTTATATTTAAATCACTTCCTACAATGTCTAATTTATCTACTAACAATTTATCGGCACCTTTTAACTTTACAGAGAACAAAATTCTATTGTGATCTTCAAAACGATTTTTCCATCCTAAATAACTTGAATGTGATTCTAGCTCTGATAAATCTATATTACCATTAACATATCCAGTCCTGTCTTGGTTTATAACTGATTCTATATTTGCATTGACATAGCCACTATCAAAATTAAGTATTTGAGCAGGTAAATCTCCAATTAAATTCCAGGCAAAACTTTCATTTTTATTGCTACTTTTTAGGTTAAATAGCAGCTGTGTGTTATTTACCATGCCATTACCATTTAAATCTATGGAGTCACTGCCAAAATTAAGCTTAATATCATACTTACCAAGACTTGCATCATATACAACTAGATTGTCAATTTTAGAATGGAATTTGGCTGAAAAGTCTACTTTTTTGTCATCAGCGTTTAGATTAAAAATGCGAAAATTGAATACAGATTTTGCTATTCCACTTACTTTATCCCTTTCAACCTTCATCACATCATCCAGCTTAAATCTTACAGGCTCATATAAACCATAAGCATCACTTATAGCCTGGCCATTAATGGTTAGAACTGAATTTTCCTTATCAAGAGAGTTCATTTCGATATCACCACCATTAATAGTGAAATTCTGAAATTTAGCGCTATTTACAGTAATTTTAAGATTGTTGTTCCTTAGAATCAAATCACCATTTAATTCTTTCACTTGTTCGAAATCTTCATCAAATTTTACGCTACCATTTTCTATATCAGCAACTACTACAATATCTGATAAATCATCATCAATTAAATTGTTAATTTTGCCATTGAAGCTTACAATTGTATTTAAAATGTTTCCATCGATATTATCACAATACCAGCTTTTAAATTCACTATTTACTACACCATCTGGTACATAAGTACATAAATCCTTTGCGGCAAATCTGCTAATATTCACTCTCATTAAAGCATGATTGGTATTAAAGTTCATTTTACCAATTAAAGAAAGATACGTGTCATTTAATTTAAAATGGAAGTTTTTTACGCTAATAATTCCATCGCTATATGTTAAATTTACATTAGTTAAGGCTAAATTTTTATTTTCCGTATTTAATACGTATACGTTTCCATCTACAATTTTACTCTTTTTATTGATTTTCAACGAGAAATTTCCTTTGAATCCTATATTTTTGTCCAAATTGTAACTTTTAACTAACGTAGAAAACTCGCTAAATAGTCCCAATTTTAGATCATAAAATGTCCCGTATACATTTAGCAAATTGTTACGATTTTTTATCGTAATGGATAAATCATCCAGCAGTCCCTTTTCATCTTTTGTATGGATATGAATATTCAAAATATTAAAATCTTCTCTTTTCCCTATATATAATTTATCAATAAAAAATTCATCTTCTGTGCTTTTATTGATGGCAATGTTAGTAAACTCAATTTTTGAACCTGCATTTAAGTCAAAAAAGAATTCCCTTATTGTTTTTACTGAGTTTTGCAGATTAAAATTTACTGCTTTAAAGTCAGCTTCTTTCTGATTGATACATATATGCACATTATCAGCTGAAACTTGAGAGAAATTTGTGCTAGCTTTAAATAAAGCACTCAACTTAAAATGTACAAAAAGCTCAGGGATTTTTATAGTAAAACTAGGATTTACTATTGCCGAATCTGTAATGACTAAGTACGGATCTTTACCATCTTTCTGCCAAATAACTGAGGTGTTCTCCATATTAACGTCTGAGCCGGCAAATACTTTTGATATTTTATGTTTAACATAAAAATCGATATAACTGATGTTGATTTCCAAAGGACTTTCATCTTTAAAAAAAATAAAGAAGTAGGATATAAATAATAAAATTATGGAAAATAATATAGTGATTTTTTTAAGCATCGATTATTGCTTTTCTTGCTAAACTATCAGCCTCCTCATTATGTTTATTGCCATTATGTGCTTTAACCCACTTCCAATCAATTTCGTGTTGTAAAGCAACATTATCTAACTCTTTCCACAATTCCATATTTTTTACTGATTTCTTATTACTTGTCTTCCAACCATTCATTTTCCACTTATTTATCCACTCTGTTATGCCACATTTAACATAAAGACTATCCGTATATAAATTAATATTACAAGAAAATTTTAACGCTTTCAGTCCATTGATCACCGCTGTTAACTCCATTTTATTGTTTGTAGTATTTTCTTCTCTACCATAAACGTCTTTTCTATGATCTTGAAATAATATAATAGCTGCCCATCCTCCCGTCCCAGGGTTACCAGAACATGCTCCATCTGTGTATATTGTCACTTCTTTTTTATTCATCTTTGATCTATATAGGTTAATAAAGTATATAGTTGCTTTTATGAAAGCACAATTTCTATAGACACAAAGACAGTTTAAGCTGCGCCTTTAAATTTTATTATAGAAATAAAAAAAAGTGCAACAACGAGTGTTATCAAAAGGAAAAGTAAAAAATAGTTTTTATACTTCTGCTGTTTTTTCATAGCTAAAACAAATCAATAGAGCAAAAAATAATACTAGCAAATAGGAAAAATAGATAAGAAATTGAATAAGAAAACATTTTTTTCTGCGAGTTGTAATCCTTGAATCTCAGAATAGATATAGTATACCAAATAAAAATGCAACCTTCAAGGACTGCCGTACTGAGGTAAAATAAAGCCTTTTTCAAGAATAGAGCTGGAAGCAAGCTAGCTAACACTAGCAACACACTATAAATTAATATATATTTTCTTGTTTTTTCCGGACCATAAACAATATTGAACATTGGAATTGATGCTTTTGCATAATCTTCAGACTTATTTAAAGATAGGGCCCAAAAGTGTGGTGGAGTCCACATAAAAATTATTAAGAATAAAATGAAACTTTCCCAACTTATAGAATTAGTCACAGCTGCCCAGCCAATCATTGGAGGAAAAGCGCCTGCTGCACCACCGATAACGATATTTTGCGGAGTGCGCCTTTTTAACCAGATCGTATATACGAAAACGTAAAATAGTATGCTGATTGCAAGTAAACCAGCAGAAATATAGTTTACTGCTATTGCCATGATAAATACTGACAAAATTCCAAGAGTTATACCAAATTCAAGCGCACTTTCTGCAAAAACTCTACCTGAGGGTATAGGGCGATTTTTTGTCCTTTCCATGAGCAGATCTATATCTCTATCGTACCACATATTTATAGCACCTGCAGATCCTGAACCAAGAGCAATACATACAAGAGATATTAGTGCTAGAAAAGGATGTATACTACCTGGTGCGGCAACCATTCCAGCAACTGCAGTGAATACTACAAGGTACATTATCCTTGGCTTCAGCAAACGCCAAAAATCCAGTATTGTTGATTCAACATTTAACAAAACACTCGTGTACATTCTATTTTATCACTGGTGGTTTTTCGAAAGTATGAAAAGGTGGTGGTGAAGATACCGTCCATTCCAAGGTATTGCCTCCCCAAGGATTATCTCCGGCTTTCTTGCCCCATTTGAAGAGGTGTATAACTATAAACACAAAGAACATAACTGAAGCAAAGGATATATACGAACCAATTGAAGACACATAATTCCAAGGGATAAATGCATCAGGATAATCGGGTATACGTCTTGGCATTCCAGCTAATCCCAAAAAATGTTGAGGTAAAAAAGTAATATTGGTGCTAATAAAAGTGAGCCAAAAGTGGATTTGACCTAAGCGCTCATTATATTGCTTACCCGACATTTTACCTATCCAATAATAAAAGCCAGCGAAAGTTCCAAATAATGCAGCAAGTGACATGACATAATGAAAGTGAGCAACAACGTAATAGGTGTCGTGCAAAAGCTTGTCTATTCCACCATGGGAAAGAATTATCCCAGTTATGCCACCGCCAACAAACATAAAAATAAAACCTAGTGCAAATAGCATAGGGGTTTTAAACTCAATCGCTCCACCCCACATAGTTGCAATCCAACTAAAGACTTTTACACCAGTTATAACACCGATAAAAATTGTGGTAGTGCTAAAAAATATAGCAGCGTTAGCACCAAGCCCAACGGTGAACATATGATGAGCCCAAACCATAAAGCCAAATACTGCTATACCTATCATTGCATAAACCATCCCTATATAACCAAATACAGGTCTATGAGAAAAAGTTGACACGACCTGACTTATGATGCCAAATGCTGGAAAAATAATTACGTAAACTTCTGGATGACCAAAAAACCAAAATAGGTGTTGAAATAACACAGGATCGCCGCCACCAGCAGGATCAAAAAAGGAAGTGCCAATATTGCGATCAGTAAGAAGCATAGTTATAGCGCCAGCAAGCACTGGTAAGGCAACAATCAGCATAAATGCTGTTAGCAAGATAGACCAAACAAATAGTGGCATCTTAGTTAATGACATTCCTTTTGCACGCATATTAAATATAGTGACTATAAAGTTGATTGCTCCAACAATTGACGACATACCAGCAACGTGGAGTGCAAATATGGCAAGATCGACCCCTGCACTCGGGTGGGACATAATTTGTGATAAAGGCGGATATAAAGTCCAACCCGTACCTGCACCTTCGCCAGCAAATGCTGAGAGAATGAGCAAAATAAAAGATGACACTAATAACCAGAAACTCAAATTATTCATACGAGGAAACGCCATGTCGGGTGCACCGATCATAAGGGGTACAAACCAATTACCAAATCCTCCCATTAAGGCTGGCATTATCATAAAAAATACCATTATTAATGCATGGCCTGTAATCATTACGTTATATAATTGATAGTTATTATTAAGTATATTGATGTGCATTAACTGAGTACGAATGATTACCGATAATAATCCACCAATAATTCCAGCTAATATGGAAAAAATAATGTATAGTGTCCCTATATCTTTATGATTAGTAGAAAATAACCAACGCTTTATGCCCTTTGGTACATCACTCATATCTATACTCCAAATTTAACTCACTAATTTTCTATTTTCGATCCACTTATTAAAATCTTCTTTGCTTACTGCTTCAACAACAATTGGCATAAATCCATGTCCTGGACCGCACAATTCGTAGCACTGCCCATAATAAACACCTGGCTTTTTAACATTAAACCACGCTTCATTCAGCCTTCCTGGTATTGCATCAATTTTCACACCAAAAGCCGGTACTCCCCAACTATGTATTACGTCCCCTGCTGTGACTTGTAAACGAACGTTAGTATTAACGGGTAAAACGACGTTATTATCAACAGAGAATAGCTTCAAATCTCCTTCGATAAAGTCATCTTTTCCCTTAATATAACTGTCAAATGATACACCCTGATATTCTGGGTATTGGTAGCTCCAATACCATTGATGGCCAATAACTTTTAGTGTTATGTCAGCCTTCGGTATTTTTTCCTGTAGCTTTAGTAATTTAGCGTTTTCAAAGGCTAATATTCCAATAATGATAGTTGGTATAACAAACCAAATAATTTCTAAAGGAACACTATGGGTAGTTTTACTTATGTTTGTTACTTTGCTTTTACGAAAGCGAAACGCTATATAAGCAAGTAATATCCACACAAATAGCATTATTGCAATCATCACAACCATCACAAACGAATGTGACTTAACTACAGCCTCCATTACTTCAGTTGCAGGAGCAGGAAATCCAAATTGCCAGGAAGTAGGAGCAGAAGCAACAGATATATTTGAATAAAACATCATCAATAGCGCAAATAACTTCACCATATCTTTTATTTGTTTGCTGTAAAACTAAGTGACATACTGTATAATAGTATATATAAACTTACTATGCAAACAGAGATTAGTGATGGTTAATAATTTTTTAGCGTTCAATAAGTATAATAATACAGTACTAACTTGAGGAAAAAGCATTTACGTGAATCTATTTTAAGTAAAAATATTGTAATATTTTAAATTAAGTATTTACTTTAAGTAAATTCTATAATAAGTTTAATAGTGTCTGTTACTGCTAATAACCCTCTAGTCTCACACCTAAAAGCAGTAACAGACACTATTAAACTTTATGACAAACCTGCTTGTCTATAATTTATAGGGTAAAAAGTTTATAAGCTTCTTTTTTATATTATATATTGCGATTTATTAATTAACTTTTAATGCCTACAGTAGCATTCACAGCCTGGGTCAAAGGTTTACACATTACAGAAAATAATCAAAAAATACAATATACTGCTTGTATACTAATATAAATTTTTTCCATTTTGCATTATTTCTATTGTGCTGATTAGCTACCTTTCTATGAAAGACCTATCGACTGTTGCAATTATAGGCGTAAACAAGAACGATAAAAGAGTACGTGATTGAGTAACTATATACACTTCTGCTGGCATACCAGGGTATAGGTATACATTCTTAAACTGAGCAAGCTCTGACTTTGGTATCACCACGCGTACTGAATAATAACGCCCTAGCCTTGGATCATCAAGGGCATCGGGAGAAATATGGCTTACTATACCATTAATTAAACTTAAACGACGTGCACTGTAAGCACTTAAACGAACTTTAACTTTTAGTCCTTCCAACCCGTCAATAGATACTATATTACTATCTTTCTTTTGCGCTGATAATATTTCTTCTATGTTTCTAGTTTGAATTTTAGCATCTATTATTAGATCATCATCCGAGGGTACCACGCTCATGATCGGAACTCCAGATTGTATAACACCACCTTCAGTATGGTATCTTATATCTGTGACTATTCCATCTTGAGGCGATTTAATTATTGTACGTGCTAATGAATCTTCGGCAACCATCAGCCTCTCTTTCAAGTCAGCAATAGATGTACTAACTTCCTTAAGTTCAGCGTTTGCTCTTTCTTGAGAATCATTTTTCACGTTTATAATTTCTAATTCATTCTCTCCAATTTTTTGCTGCACTTGAGATATTGCAGCGCGGTAATGACCAACTCTACCCTCAATTTCAGCAAATTGCTTTTCCAAAGCCAAAATGTGCGGTTTGCTTATGTGGCCACTATCAAGTAATTGTCTTTTTGTTTCCAATTCTCCAGTTATCAAGTCATATTGCTTATAAGCTGCATCCAGTTGAGAGTTTAGCCCCGCTAATTCATCATTTAACTGCTTTATACGTTGCTGCAGTATATCCGTTTTTCCCAATATGCTCTTTCTCTGAGAGTTAAACAATTTTACTTGATTCTTTATCACTTTATTTACAAGTTTATCGTTAGATAATTTTTTAACCTCATCAGAAAATTCGAGTGTGTCCAAATCTACTCTGATTGCAAGAAGCCTTGCCTCAGTCACCAAAAATGATAAAAGTTTTTCTTTGATAATACTTAAATTCGCCTTCTCGTTAACATCACTTAATAAAACTAAAGGCTCATCTTTTTTAACTACTTGTCCCTCTTTTACTAAAATTTTGCTTATTATTCCTCCGCCCAAGTGTTGAACTATTTTCCTATTTGAAGATACAATAACTTCTCCACTTGCGTGCACCGCTCCGTCAATTGGAGCTACAGCTGACCAAATACCGCCTATTCCAAAAAAGATGAGTATCACTATCAGACCAAAAGATAATGGTCCCCATGTTATGCTAAGGACTTCATTTACGTTATCACTTTCGCGTCTTAAAATAAAACTTATCATCGCATCAATCAATGCGAACGTTTTATCCAAAAATTTTGGGTATTTCTTCTTTTTATTTTTTGTTCTTTGCATATTTACACTATCACTATGGCCAAGCAGACCTGTCAAAGAAAATCCTGTGCTAAGCTTTTTTAACTTACTTATCATATACTACTGTAAATTTGCATTAGTGTAAGATAACACACAAAAACAAAGAATCTATAGATTTAAGCACTTCATTTAGACTGTGGAACATCAGAATAAACTGTTTAGTAACAATTCTTGTATCTTGATCTAATGTTTTAAGTTTTATGCAAGAGATCTATTGCCAACTAGTCAATATTTTGTTAGTAATCAGATAAAAGAAAATTATTATGTTTGGATTAGAAGGCAGAAAATTCTTGATTACTGGCGCATCAGGTGGAATAGGGCAAGCAATTGCAAAAATTATGCACAAAGCCGGAGCAACTTTATGCATTTCTGGCACAAAAAAAGAAGTGCTTGAAGAAGTTGCTAAACAATATGAAAAAAATATGCATATACTCCCTTGCAACTTATCAAATGCTGAGGAAGTAAATCAACTAATAAATAGAGCAAGTGAGTTGATGGGAGGCTTTGACGGGCTCGTATGCAATGCAGGCATTACACAAGACAGTTTATTGCTGAGAATGACAGATGAAGCATGGCAAAAAGTAATTGATATTAACTTGACCTCCACATTTAAGCTCAATAGAGAAGCATGTAAGAAACTAATTAAGAATAATTGGGGAAGAATTATAAATATTTCCTCAATAATAGGGCTGACAGGAAATGCCGGACAAGCAAATTATGCAGCGTCCAAAGCTGGAATAATAGCTATGAGTAAATCTATAGCAAAAGAAGTTGCAAGTCGCAATGTAACAGTAAATTGTATTGCTCCTGGGTTTATAGATACTAAAATGACTGAAGTTTTAAATGAAGAACAGAAGGGAAAAATATTAGATAATATTCCGATGAAAAGAATGGGAACAGGAGAAGAAATAGCAGCGGGGGTCTTATTTTTAGCAAGTAATGAAGCAAAATATATAACAGGGCATGTGCTTAATATTAATGGTGGGTTATTTATGTAGCAACACTTATGTATGGACAAATTATAAGGTTTACTTTAAAATAAAAATATGTGCAGGTTTAAGTTTGCGTTAATTTATTATTTAAAGGCAAAAAAATGAGCTCTATAATAAAAAGATTTTTTAGTATTTTTTGCGCAGTATTACTTTTCTCTTTCTCAGGTTATGCAAATACCTCTGGTGCTAGTAGTCCTGATATGGATGACACAACTAAAGTAATATGCAATATTATTGGTTACATTTGGGGGATAGGCGGTCCACTTATGACAATAGTAATAATTGGTGCATCCTTGCTTGCAATATTTGGCAGGATGCCGTGGCCAGCCCTCTTTGCTCTAGGCATGTTCTGTGGTGTATTTTTTGGCGCTAAAGCTATCATAACAAAAATTATGCCCAACGTAAGCGATGAAGCAAAAGCTATGTTGGAAAAGTGTGGAAAGAAAAACCCATAAAAGTACAGAAGTGCTTCTCTGTTATCCATTAAATTGCTTCATATCTTCAATTTGCAGCAAATAAGGACTATCTTTTGGTAAAGTTTTAACAGCTAACTCAGCGTATTTCATAAATTGCTTTGAATTACCTTCAATACAAGCCTTCTTTGTCAAAGCAAAATAATGCATTGCCGTATCAGCGTCACGTTTATATGCAACACTTAAATATTTCCAGACAAAGGCGTTATGTGGTTCTACACTCAAAATCTGCTCCAGGTAAAAAATCGCCTTCTTTGCATCACCGTGTAATAATAAAGTATGGGATAATGCAAGTTTTACTAAATAACTATTCTCCTCAGATAAATGCCTAAGCGATTCTTCATACATTTTTATTGCTTCACTTAAATTTCCAGCCTTGTATAGCATTTCTGCTTTTAATTCATATAAGTATGGGTCATTGCGTGATTCTTGAATTAATGAATTAACTCTAGCAATAGCCTCTTCTATCCTCCCTTGCCTGTAGTAGACTATAGCATTTACGTACTCAGAAACTCTATCATTACCTTCATATTTATTAGATAGCACATGAATAGGAATAAAGAAAGAGTCTAGCTTTGCAACCATACGCTCAAACTTTAGTAATTTATCCGCAAGAATTGGTTTTACGTTGTTTTTTACCTTATAATTCTGTACAGCAAATACACGTTTATCACTAAGTGGGTGAGTGCGGAAATATTCCTCGGTATTTTCATGCTCAATACTTTTAAAATAGTCAAAAACCTCTTTCATACCTGAATTATCATAGCCAGATTCATCAAGGTACCTTAAAGCATAGCTATCTGCTACACTTTCTTGCTCTTGAGAATAATTAAAAAACAGCCTTGAACTGAGTGCTACACCACTAAGCAAAATTGTACCAGCAATTTGAGGGTTAATGATAATACTAGAAACTAATCCTACCATATAGCTAATCATTGCTATCGATTGAAAATAACCCATAGCACCACTCATCTGCAATATATGACCAGCAGATATGTGAGCAATCTCATGTGCTAATATACCAAGCAGGACATAAGGTTTAGCCGAATATTGTAAAAGCCCTAAATGAATGAAAATACTATTATTGTTAATTACGAAAGCGTTAATCGAATTATCATTAATTATAAAAACCTTCATTCGGTCACTATCAACATCCGCAGCAGAAAATAAAGGCTGCGCTAGCTCTTTCACCATTGCCTCTACTTCACTATCTCTAATAATATTAATAGAGTAAGCGTTATTACAATATGCAAAAAAGAATAATAGAGTCAAAAACTTAGCAATTTTAAACATGAAAACTCTGTACTTGTATAACTTACAGGAATTTTATATTTTAACACTTAAATTATATAAATTTATAAACGCTAGTTTAATTTTTTGACGTAACTGATAAGTTTGTCGATGGTAGTTAACTTAATTTTATGATGTTCAGCAAATTTAAGCAGCTCAGGTAAGTGCATCATAGAGCCATCGTCATTCACTAATTCACACCCTACAGCTGCATGATTAAAGCCAACTAACTTTGCTATTTCAACACTTGCTTCAGTATGACCATTTCTTGCTAAAACCCCACCATCATTTGCAATAATAGGAAAAACATGCCCTGGGGTAACAATATCATCTTTAGTACTCTTTTCATCGATGGCAGTAAGTATCGTATGCGTTCTATCATGAGCAGAAACACCTGTTGTAATGCCACAACGCGCATCAATTGACGTAGTAAATGCAGTATGAAGAGTAAGCTTTTCATCTACATTACTCTTCCTCATAAACTCAAGATTTAGTTTACTCATATGAAGCTTTGTCATAGCTAAAAATACAATACCAGTACCATACCTAACCATAAAAGCCATATGTTCTGGTTTTACTTTTTCAGCTAAGACAATCAAATCACCTTCATTTTCTCTATTTTCATCATCAACTAAAATGAATAATTTACCGGAACGAGCGTCCTCTAATACATCTTCCACAGAAGAAATGCCGGATAGACTCATTGATGCATAAGTGGCCTGTACCATAATTTACTTAAATTCAACCTTAACTATTTTATACAATTTCTCTCCACTTGGCACTATAACTTCCACATATTCGCCGACCTTTTTGCCGATTAAAGCACTTCCCAAAGGTGAACTAGTAGATATCAACTGCTTTGAAACATCAGCTTCATATTCACCTACAACCTTATAAATATACTCTACTTCACTGTCATCATTACTTAACATGCTTAATGTCACAGTTGCACCGAACATTACTGAATCACCAGACAAATTTTTCACTTCTATTACTTCTGCATGTGATAGCTTGTTCTCTACCTCCATTATACGGCCTTCAATAAAACCTAACTTTTCCCGTGCAGCATGATACTCTGCGTTTTCAGATAAATCACCTTGATCACGAGCGTCAGAAATAGCTTGTATAATAGAAGGTTTTTCTTCCTTTAATTTTTCAAGTTCAGCTTGCATATGCTCAAAACCTTCCTTTGTCATAGGAAATTTATTAATAATGGATGAAGCCATAACCACCACCTAAACGCAATTAAATTGAGTAACAAAATTACTCACAACATTAAAAATATCCTCTTTTATATCATCACTCATGTCATTTGACAACTTTTTTAAGACCCCAGGGTACACAGCATGAAAATAATTAATAAGATCGTGTTCGAATTTATTAATATCACTTATTTGTATCTGACTTAACTGATCATATAAGCTAGAAAAAATGTACATCAGCACTACTTGCTCTTCTATTGGCATAGGTGAATGCTGTTTTTGTTTTAATAACTCGACAAGATATTTACCCTTATTTAAGAATAATTGAACACTAGCATCAAGATCAGAATCAAATTTTGCGAAATCTTCTAATTCTCTATATTGAGCTAAACTTAGCTTTATAGAACCAGCAACTTTTTTTACAGATTTCAATTGTGCAGCAGAACCAACTCGCGAAACTGATAAACCTATATTCACTGCAGGGCGAAATCCTTTATGAAATAATTCAGACTCAAGAAAGATTTGTCCATCGGTAATTGAAATCACGTTTGTTGGCACATATGCAGATACATCACCAGCTTGAGTTTCGATGATTGGCAAAGCAGTTAAAGACCCCTGCCCTTTTTCATCAGACATTTTAGCAGCTCTTTCAAGCAAGCGAGAATGTACATAGAATATATCTCCAGGGTAAGCCTCACGACCAGGAGGACGTCTCAATAATAAAGACATCTGCCTATATGCCACAGCATGCTTAGATAAATCATCATATACAACCAAACAATGCATTCCATTGTCACGGAAAAATTCCCCAATAGTGCAACCAGCATAAGGTGCCAAAAATTGCATAGGTGCGCAGTCAGATGCACTAGCCACAACTATAGTTGTATATTCTAATGCTCCGCTTTCTTTTAGCTTATTTACCACTTTTGCTACTGTTGAAATTTTTTGTCCAATAGCAACATAAACACAGTAAACTTTTTGATTTTCGTCCACTTCATCGTTAATCTTCTTCTGATTGATAATAGTATCAAGCGCAATAGTAGTTTTACCAATTTGTCTATCGCCAATAATTAATTCACGTTGCCCTCTACCTATTGGAATGAGCAAATCTATAATTTTAATTCCCGTTTGCAGCGGCTCATGCACAGATTTACGATCAATAATGCCCGGAGCTTTAGACTCTATATCTATCCTATTTTTGGTTCTAATTTCTCCGCAACCATCTATAGGCTGACCTAATGCATTTACAACTCTTCCTAATAATTCATACCCTACAGGCACTTGCACAACATCACCACTACATTTTACGATATCGCCTTCTTTCACATCACGATCACTACCAAGTAGCACTATTCCAGCTATATCATGATCTAAATCAAGAACTATTCCTTCCACACCACTTGCAAAAAATACCTTTTCGCCGAATTTTGCTTTTTCCAGCCCATAAACCAACGCAATACCATCAGTTACTGAAATCACTTCACCTATATTTTCCCGCTTTATAGGATTATCAAACGCCTCAACCTTTTCTCTTATTATATTTACTATCTCAGAAGCATTAATACTGTTTTTCATATAAAATTCCTTATTTTTAATATTTTCACTTTACTTAAATCCACTAATCTATCTAAGTAACTTTTTAGCGAAGCATCGATCAAATTAGAACCATACCTGACTATAAAACCACCTAGTATAGAAGGGTCAATCACGTTGCTTACTTTTATTATCTTACCAAGAAAGCTCAAAGATTCAGTAATTATTTTTATATCGGATTCCTTTAAAGTTTCTGCTGACTTTATAGTAATTTCAAATTCATTTTCATTTTCTCTTACAAGATTCAAGAATTTTTCTAATATAGGAATTAATAAATTAAAGCGCTTATTTGCAAATATAACCATAATGAATTTTATAAAATTCTCACTTAAGTGCTCATTTATAGAAAGCATCACTTCTTTTTTGCGTGCAAAAGAAATCATAGGATGAGATAGGTACATAAAAACATCACGTTGATTTTCAAAAAAAGCCAACAAAAATTCCACTTCTTTTCTTATAATACCTAGCTTATTTTCTGAGACATGAAACAGCACTCTAGCATAAGATGAAACTAAATTATTGTATTGAGTTTTTCTCATATTTTAAATTACTTATATAAATCTTTCACTCTTCAACCCAAGCATTTTTTATATAAATAGGTTTCCTTTTTAAAGAAAGGAAATATAAATCATACCTAATTGAATGATCCAAAAACTTAGGATTTTTACTCAAGAAATACTTAGAAAAATTTATAATAGACTGACACTGAGCATCAGATATCGGTATTTCTTGGCCAAGCAAGCTTGCTTTAACTTTTATAAAAATCAGCTCCTTTTTTTTAGATATAATTAAATCAATTTCACTAACTTACAACGGTAACGGTGTTTTATAATTATACCACTTTAATTTTAAATATGCTAAAACTAATAATTCACCAAAGCAACCTATAAAGTAGCGCAAATTATTCACCATAAGAAGGGCAATTATGATAATAATTAACTTTGTGTAACTACTTTATTTCCTTCTCTATTTTTACTATAAGCTTTACCTTTTGCTAAAATATCCCTATCAACTAGTTCTATCACTGCCATTGAAGCGCAATCACCCTTTCGAGTACTAAATTTCATTATTCTAGAATACCCACCTTCACGATCTTGATAACGATTAGCTAAAACGTTTAATAGCTTATCAACTGCTAACTTACTATTATGAAGGCGTGAAAGTAAAAGCCTTCTACCATGTAAAGTGTTCTTATTCTTAGCGGTTGTAATAAACTTTTCCACATATGGGCGAAGTTCTTTAGCTTTTGGTAAAGTAGTTATAATTTGCTCATGGTTAATTAATGAGATGGATAGATTCTTTAACATCGATACTCTATGCTCAGTGTAACGAGATAGTTTACGTTTTTTTATTCCATGTTTCATATATCACCTAATCTTCATCAGTATGTTGTTTAGCCAATTCATCTATATCTTTAGGTGGCCAGTTTGGCACATCTATGCCTAAAGACAAGCCAAAATTAGTTAAAACTGCCTTAATCTCATTCAAAGACTTTCTACCAAAATTAGCAGTTCTTAACATTTCACCTTCTGTCTTCTGCACAAGATCACCTATATAAGTGATGTTTTCGTTCTTCAGGCAATTATGAGACCTGACAGATAATTCCATTTCATCTACCTTACGTAATAAAACAGGATCATAACCCAAATCTTTAGCACTGCTAGACGAAGAAACCTGCGGTTTTTTATAACCTACATCAGAACTAATAAAAGGCTGGAGTTGTTCCTGTAATATCTTTGCAGCAGAGTCAACAGCCTGACTAGGAGAAATTGTGCCATCAGTTTCAATTGACAATATCAGCTTATCCTTATCAGTCACTTGACCAACACGACTATTCTCTATCCTGTACGAAACTCTATTGACAGGACTATACAAAGCGTTAACAGGAATAAAATCAGTTAAATCTTGCTCATTAATAAGCTTTAAAAATTCATTTTCTTTATATCTAATTACAGGAAGATAACCTTTTCCGCTAGCCACGTATATGGTCATATTAAGCTCTACATTTCCCCCCAATGTACATATTAGCAAATCTTTATTAACAATAGAGCACTGATCATCAGTTTCTATCATCCCAGCTAATACCTGACAAGGCCCTTTAGCATTCAAATTTAAGCATTTATTAGAAGTGCCATTTAATTTACACCTCAACATACCTATATTTAACACTATATCAGTTATGTCTTCTCTCACCCCCTGAATTGAAGTGAATTCGTGAGTCACGCCTTCAATTTTTATTCCATAAACAGCACTACCTCTGAGAGAAGATAGCATTACACGCCTTAATGCATTACCTAACGTTAAAGCAAAACCACTTTCCAATGGTTCTAGTACTATATCACCTTTTTCACTTGAATCACCTGATATTACCTTAACTGAACTAGGTTTAGTCAATTTATCTAAATTGTTACAGAGGGAAACATTATCATTATAATACATAAAATAACCTTTTCAAATATCCTATACTCTTCTTTTTTTTCTTAACCTGCATCCATTATGAGGAATTGCAGTTTTATCTGCAATTGAAGTCACAGTTAACCCACAGCTCTGGAGTGCTTTAACCGCAGCTTCGGTACCAAAGCCAGGGCCACGAATTATTACAGAAACAACCTTCATACCAAATCTTTCTATTGCATTCTTCGTAGCAGACTCCGCAGCCTTACCTGCAGCATAAGGTGTGGATTTTCTCGAACCTGAAAAACCATGTGCACCCACAGAAGTTTGGTATAGTGTATTACCCTGAACATCAGTTACATTTACAAAAGTATTATTAAAAGTTGCACGAATATGGACAATACCAGTAATAAATTTCTTTGTACTCTTACCAACCGTTTTGACTTTTTTCATTAAAACTCACAATAATAACAAATTTTATTTTTTCCCAGCAATAGGCAAACGAGACCTACCTTTACGAGTTTTGGCATTAGTATGAGTTCTTTGCCCCCTCACAGGTAAACCTTTTCTGTGTCTCACTCCTCTATAACATCCCATTTCCACTAAAGATTTTATGTTCATAGCTACTTCTTTTCTGAGTTCACCTTCTATAGCATAATTTTGCCTAATGAAACCGCTAATCTTTTCTATATCTTCATCTCGTAATTCTGAAACACGTTTGCGTTTATCAATTTCACAAGCGTGGCAGATTATATTCGCAGTAGCAACACCTATACCATATATATAAGTTAATGCAAAAGGAACACATTTCTTTACTGGAACATTTATACCTGCAATACGTGCCACTGGTACCCCGATACTTTATTAATAATAACTCTTAATTTATACCATAAGATAACTCAGAGTCAAACTAAATTATAAGAAATTTTACTTTCAATCTCTTGTGTCACCTTATCAACACTCAAATTAGCGTCAATTGTTAATAATTTGCCTCTATAATACTCACGTAAACCCTTCATTTGAAGGTAATATTCACTTATTCTCTTATTGATTGCAGACATATCAGCATCATCAATTCTTTTCTCTAACCTCATACTTTTACACTTAGTACAAGTAGGGTTATCACTACTCTTAAAAGAGGAGACACTATATATACTTTTACAGTCCAAACACACAAGACGATTTTTTAATCTATCAATCACAATCTTATCATCAAGCTGCAGCTCAATTACAATATCAACATCTCTATTATATTTCTCCTGCAAAATTTGAGTCAAGAAATGAGCTTGGTTAAGATTTCTCGGAAACCCGTCTAACAAGCAATTACCGTCCATTAATACAAGCTGGTCACGTAATAACTCACATATAATTTCATCTTGAATTAAATTACCGGATTCGACGGTACCCTTTATTTTTTTACCTAACTTACTGCCGCTAGATATGATATTCCTTAATAAACCCCCTACTGAAATTAACTTTAAATTATACTTCACTATTAACAAACTCGATTGAGTACCTTTACCAGAGCCAGGAGGACCAAAAATTGTAATGATCATCTTAATTTCCTCGTTTTAGACTCATATTTCTTTATCCAGCTATCATACCTATTTGAAAAAATATAGGATTGTATTTGCATAATAGTATCAGTAATAACATTAACTATAATTAGTAAGCTCGTTCCACCAAAAATAAATGGTATATCATAATGATATCTCATAATTTCAGGCACAGTACATATGACTACCAAATACGCAGAGCCAATAAATGTTAATTTAAAAACTATGTCTTGAAGGTAATCAGAAGTATGTTTTCCAGGCCTTCTACCAGGTATAAAACCCCCATTTTTTTTAAGAAAATCTGCATTTTCCTCTGGATTAAATATAAAATTGGTATAGAAAAAATTAAAAAATACTATAAGCGTCAAGTAAGCTACAATATACACTACTTTATTTGCCATAAAGTAATTTAAAATAAAATCAGAAAAAGCATGCCCCTTATAGAAGTTTGCAATTGAAATAGGTGTCAATAAAATTGCATTAGCAAAAATAGTTGGTACTACACCAGATAAATTAATCTTCAATGGAATATAAGTAAAATCGTCATTATGTAATTTCTTAAATTGCTTTTTGGGATATTGAACAATGACTTTTCTATAAGAAGACTCTACAAAAATAACCAAAAACAGCAGTAAAAAAAACAACACCAAAACAAAAAGGATAATAAATAACGATATGCTACCGTTTTTATTTAACGTTAACAGAGATGACAAAGCACTGTGTAACTCTGATATTATGCCCGTGAAAATGATTAATGAGATACCGTTACCTACACCGCTAGCGCTAATTCGCTCACCAAGCCATATTAAAAACATCGTTCCACCTAAAAGGCTGAAGACGCCTATAGTACGGAACATAATGCCAGGTTCAATTACAACTAATACCCCTTCTCTGTTCATTCTTTCTAACCCAATTAGAATCGTGATTGATTGAAACACACAAAACACTATGGTCATATAGCGTATGTAAGAGTTCATCTTTCGACGTCCTAATTCTCCATCATTTTTAACTTCATTGATCCCTTTAACAGCAGAAGATAGTAATTGCATAACTATAGATGCAACTATGTATGGCATAACATTTAATGCTAAAATTGTCATTCTAGCTAACGCACCACCGGAAAATAAATTAAATACTCCAAAAACGCCAGAACCCTCTTTGGGAAAGATATCATTGATTATATCAAGATTAATTCCAGGAATAGGCACATAAGTACCCAAGCGATAGCAAATTAAAGCTATTAGTGTAAAAAACGTACGCTTTAATAAATCGCCTTTATATAACAACATGGGATCCAAGCTATTAAATACGGACTTACTGCTCATGATTTATGATAGTATTTTTACACTACCACCAACTGAAGCTACAGATTTTTTTGCAGCTTCTGACGCAAAGTCAACATGAAACACAAATTTCTCGCTCAGTTTACCTTTATTAAGAAGTTTGACTTTATCCTTAATAGATTTTATAAAACCTAATTTATGTAGCATTTCTTTATCTATAATAGAGTCTTTTACTATTTTTTTAGCTTCTATTAAGCGCTGTACATCGCCAACATTAATTATAGAGTATATATTTCTACGTATAGGCTTAAAACCTCTTTTAGGTAAACGAGTATATATAGACTGCTGTCCACCTTCAAAGCCATTTATAGACACTCCACTTCTAGCTTTTTGTCCTTTATGCCCTCTACCAGATGTTTTTCCTTTACCACAACCGATACCCCTACCCAGCAACTTAGGCTTCTTTTTCTTAGATAATTTAGTAAATATAGAGTTTAACTTTATAGCATTATTCATACTTTACCTATTTCCAACTATCTCGCTAATCTTTTTGCCCCTTTTGCTTGCCACCTGACGAGGAGATAACATACTATCAAAAGCTTTAAACACTGCACATATAACATTGTGAGGATTATTTGATCTAGTAGACTTAGCTACTACATCCTTTATGCCTAACACCTCAAAAACTGACCTGACCGCTCCACCAGCAATAATTCCTGTTCCAGCTCTTGCGGTTCTTAAAACTATCTCACCAGAACAAAATTTAGCTTTAATATCATGATGCAAAGTTCTACCTTCACGTAAGTATACTCTAATCATCGATTTTTTTGCAGCATTTACAGCTTTTACTCTTGCTTCAGCAACCTCTGCATGCTTACCTATTCCGCATCCTACCCTACCCTTTCCATCGCCAACAACAACCAAAATTGAAAATGAAAACCTTCTACCACCTTTAGTAACTGTTGTTACTCTTCGCACTGAAACTAAAAGCTCTGATAAATCATTATTATTTTGTAAATTTTTTACAGCCATATTCAAAACCTTCTAAAACTTAAATCCAGAGCTTCTTAAAGCTTCAGCAAATTGAGAAACTAATCCTGTGTATTTACATGCTCCACGATCAAATACCATCTGTTGCTCTAATTTCATGCCAGACAGACGCTCAACCATTAAAGAAGAAACCTGTTTTATAGTTTCAGCGTTGACCTTCCCTTTACATACACCCTTAATTTTAGCATCCAGAGTAGAAGCCGAAGTAAGAGTTACTCCTTTTGCATCATCAATTAACTGAACATAAAAATGTTTATTAGATTTAAATATGGATATACGTAAACGCTTAACACCATTGTTAAGCTTCTCTCTATTACGCAACTTCCTTTTTTCGTAGTTACTTAAAAAATTATAGAATCTTCTCATTTTAATTACTTCTTCTTACTTACAACTTTACGCAACATAAATTTTCCTTTTATTACAATACCCTTACCTTTATAAGGATCATATTTTCTAATTTTGCATATATCAGATGCTACCATATAGACTTTTTGTTTGTCCATACTACTAACTACTAAGTGAATTGGTTTTACACACTTAATCTCAATATCTTTAGGCACCTTATACTTAACATTATGGCTATAACCAAGATACAAAGTCAAATACTTCCTATCGCTCTCTGCTTTATATCCAACACCGTTAATCTCAAGATCAACAGAAAAACCATCAACCATACCGTTAATGATATTGTTAATATTACTCCTATAAGTGCCCCACATAGGTTTTATTTCATCATAATCATCTTTATCTTGATCAACAGAAAGCAATAGCTGATTATCGATAACCTGACACATAACATCACTGACTAGGCTAAGCTCTTTTTCCGCCTTAGCACTTTTTATTAACATCCTACCATCATTATATTCAACTGAAACACCAGCAGGAATATTGATAGGCGTAGCACCTACACGAGACATGAATTTCTCCTATTATTTAAAACACACGACACAAAACTTCTCCACCAACTTTTAACTTATGTGCATTGTAATCAGTCATCACTCCTTTGGACGTAGATATAATAAAAATACCAAGTCCATTATACGCTTTAGAAATATCTTTGCACTTAGAATAACGACGACAACCAGGCTTTGACATTCTAACTATATCACTAATTACAGGTGACTTCTCATAATACTTCAATTTTACAATGAAAGAAGGTATATTGCCTACAACTTCCTTTTGGTAATCAAGGATATACCCTTCATCTTTTAAAATCTCCAATATAGAAGAATTCACTTTGGAAAACAAAACTCTTGTTGTCCTATGCATTGCCAATTGAGCATTGCGTATCCTTGTTAAAAAATCACCAATACTATCAGATAACGACACAATGTACTCCTTATATTATATTTACCAACTAGACTTTGTAACTCCTGGAATTTGCCCAAAAGAACATAAATCACGTATAACAATTCTACATAAACCGAATTTTCTATATACTCCTCTTGGCCTCCCAGTTAAAACACATCTATTTCTAATTCTGGTTTTAGAGGAATTTCTAGGCAATTTTTTAATTAACTCATTTTGAGCTGCAAACCTTTCACCAATAGATACATTCTTATTATTTATTATAGCTTTCAATTTTTCCCTTTTTTCTTTATATTGATTGCACAACTTTATTCTAAGAAGATTTCTTTGTATCATAGATTTTTTTGCCATATATATCTTCTTTCAATTAATCAAAAAAAGGAAACCTAAAAGCTAGTAATAATTCCTTTGCTTCTTTATCACTAACTGCACTTGTTATAATATTAATATCCATACCTCTAATTTTACTTATTTTATCGTAATCTACTTCTAAAAATGAGATATGCTCCTTTATACCAAAGGAAAAATTACCGTTACCGTCAAATTGACTCACACTAAATCCTCTGAAATCTTTTTCCCTTGGCAAAGCAATATATACTAATCTTTCTAAAAACTCATACATTTTATCTCTACGTAAAGTTACTTTACAACCTACTATAGCACCTTTTCTAATCTTAAAACCAGAAATAGATTTTTTTGCAGAAGTTGACACAGGTTTTTGTCCTGCAATTAAATGCAAGCTATCAAATGGCTCATTTATTGCTTTACTATCTGCAGCAGCGTCCCCAACGCCCATATTAATGCACACTTTGACAAGTTTGGGCACTTGCATCATATTACCATAATTAAACTTATCCTTTAAAGACTTTATTATGCTATCTTTATATAATTCTTTAAACATATCAACCTAATTTATCACTTCTCCAGAAACTTTCGCAAAACGCACTTTTTTACCATCTATAACCTTAAACCCCACTCTAGTTGGAGTTTTATACTTAGGATCTAATGTTGCAACATTGGATATATCAATAGCTAATTCTTTACTTAATATACCACCACTACTACCAGCTCTTGGCTTGGTATGTCTCTTATGCACATTCACTCCAGAAACAATTACTTTTCTTTTAACATTATGTGCTATAACTTTGATTACTTTACCAATTTTTCCCTTATCTTTACCAGTTAAAACTATAACGTCATCACCACTTTTTATTTTGGCACTCATTATAACACCTCAACAGCTAATGACATTATCTTCATAAAAGAACCAGACGATAACTTTTTTACCGGACCAAACACCCGAGTGCCAAGTGGTTCACCTTGATTATTAATTAGAACCACAGCATTGCTAGAAAAACGAATAACAGAACCATCAGATTTTCTAATAGGGCTTTTCACCCTCACCACAACTGCTCTATATACTTTTCCCTTCTCAACCTTCCCTCTTGGAGTAATAGATTTAGTAGATACAATAACTGTGTCACCTATAGATGCAGATTTTCTACCACCCAATAAACCAATACAAAGCACTGCACGCGCACCAGAATTATCAGCTACTTCCAACAATGTATTTTTTTGAATCATATAGATATCCTATTCAATTTGAGCTATTAACAACAACCCATTTTTTAGTAGTAGAAATAGGCTTGTGTTCTTGTATTAAAACCTTGTCCCCTTCTTTACAACTATTATTCTCATCATGTGCCGTATACTTCTTGTATTTTTTTATAACCTTTTTATACAGCTCATCCTTATACACTTGTAATACCGAAACCTTTACAGTTTTATCACATTTAGTCTTAATTACAGTACCACAAAAAACCTTTTTAGGCATTCTTTTCCTCTCCTTTTCTTTCATTTAATGCAGTTAGAATACGAGCTATGCTCTTTTTTATCAAACTAAAACGCGAAATATTGTTGCACTGCCCTAATTTTTTTTGAAAAACCAAATTAACAAACTCTTTTCTCAAATTTACAAGAATTTCATGCAATTCTTGTGAGGATTTTGACCTAATGTCAGCTATATCCATTGCAACTCCATTTAATTATGATTAGATACAAATTTACACTTTATAGGGAGCTTAGCAGTTGCCTTCTCAAGCGCCAATTTTGCTAAATGCATGGGAACATCATTGCTAATTTCAAATAATACTCTACCGGGCTTAGCTTTAAATACCCAAAATTCAACACTACCTTTCCCTTTACCCATACGTACATCTGCTGGCTTTTTACTAATAGGGGTATCAGGAAAAATTCTTATCCACACTTTACCAGAACGTTTTAACGTTCTAGATATTACACGTCTCGCAGTCTCAATATGCTTAGACTGAATCCTACCTGCTTCAATAGCTTTTAAGCCATAATCTCCAAAAGATAGTGTGCTGCCACCTTTCGTATTACCCTTAATTCGTCCTTTAAATACTTTTTTATATTTACTCTTTTTGGGAACAAACATCTCAATATACCTCACTAGTTACCAATATAAACCCAAACCTTAACTCCTATAATACCATATATAGTTTTTGCTTCACAAAAAGCGTAATCTATATTAGCACGTAAAGTGTGCAAAGGCAAACGACCTTCTTTATACCATTCAGTACGAGCTATCTCAGCTCCGCCAAGACGCCCAGAACAACTTACTTTAACACCTCTACCACCCATTCTCAAACAACTTTGAATAGCTTTTTTCATCGCTCTTCTAAATGAAACCCTTTTTTCTAACTGTTGCGCAATGCTGTTTGACATTAAAGCTGCATCTATTTCAGGCCTTTTAACCCCTATTACATTCACTTCCACATCATTTTTTACTTTTTCAGCTATTTTTTGCTTTACCTTCTCAATATCCGAGCCTTTCTTACCTATTATCACTCCAGGCCTAGAAGAATGTATTGTTACAGACACCAAATCAATTTTACGCTCTATAATTACTTTAGAAACACCAGTGTGCTTAAAAGATTTATTTATATAACTGCGAATAGATAAATCTTGATGCAATTTTTGTTTATAATTCTTATTAGCATACCAAATAGAATTCCAAGTAGTATTTATCTTTAACCTAAACCCTATAGGATTAACCTTTTGTCCCATACTTTTACACTTTCCTTATTAATTTTCTATTTTTATGAATCATATAACTTCCCCCAACTTTATAGTTATATTACTATAACGCTTACTAATTCTATTAGTTCTACCCATAGCTTTTGGATATACTCTACGCAAAGTAAAAGACTTACCTATTAAAATCTCTTTTATATATAAATTATCGATATCCAACCCATAATTATATTGAGCATTAGCAATTGCAGAATTCAATACCTTCCTTATAAGGTCTGCAGCTTTCTTTTCGCAAAATCTTAATTGCACAGTAGCAAAAGAAACTTTTTTATTACGTACTAAACCAGCAGCCAAATTCAATTTACGAGGAGTTGATTTTAAAACCCTAGAACTAGCTTCAACTATTACATCCTTGCTTTTCATATCAATTACCTTCTTGTCGCCTTTTTATCACCACTATGCCCAGTAAATTTACGAGTGGGTGAAAATTCACCAAATTTATGACCTATCATATTTTGATCATTAACATTAACAGGTATGTAATCCTTACCATTATAAACAGTAAATCTTAAACCTAAACAATTAGGAAGAATTACAGAAGCCCTGGAACGAGTCTTTATAGCCATGTTAACAAGTCCCTTATTTAAAGCATTATTCATCGACTTTAATATAGAAGGATGACAAAAAGGAGGTTTCCACGCAGATCTACTCATAAATTACCCTTTCAACTGTTTTATATATTTATTACTAGATTTATTCTTCTTTCTAGTTTTCTTTCCTTTTGTCGCAACACCCCAAGGAGTGACAGGATGACGTCCACCAGAAGTCTTTCCTTCTCCCCCTCCATGAGGATGGTCAACCGGATTCATCGCAACTCCACGAACAGTAGGCCTAACTCCCAACCACCTACTTCTTCCTGCCTTACCCAATTTTCTATTTTTATGATCAGGATTAGACACTACACCAATAATAGCCTTGCAAGAAGATAAAATCAACCTAACTTGACCAGACCTGAGTCGCAATAAAACATACTGGCCATCACGACCAACGATTTGCGCATAACAACCAGCAGCTCTAGCAATTACAGCACCATTACCTGGCTTTAGCTCAACATTATGAACAAAAGAACCAACAGGTATATACTTCAATAGCAAACAATTACCTGGCAGAATATCAGCATCATTTCCAGCCATAACAACGTCTCCAGGCTTTATACCTTGAGGAGCTAATATATAAGATTTAGCATCATCATCCTTATATGATATTAACGCTAAAAACCCACTTCTATTTGGATCATATTCTACTTTTTCAACCACAGCTTGATCATTTCTATTACGCTTAAAATCTATAATTCTGTACGTCTTTTTATGACCACCACCCTTATGACGAGTTGTAATCCTACCGTAATTATTTCTTCCACCACTGGACTTTTTACCATATGTAAGAGACTTTTCTGGCTTATCTTTTGATAAACCAACTTTACTTACTAATACAGTTCCACGAGAAGATGGAGTAACAGGATTGAGAAATTTTATACCCATATTAAACACTCATTATATCTAATTTTTGACCATCCATTAAAGAAAAATAAACTTTCTTTTTTTGTTTTTCACAACCAACCACACCCTTAAAACGCCTATATTTAGGTTTAATTCTAACAACATTTATAGAAGAAACTTTAACATCAAATAAAGACTCTATTGCCGACTTTATTTGACGCTTATTTACATTTACAAAAACATACAAAGAATATTTATTAAATTTCTCCCTAGAAAAAGAGGCCTTTTCTGTAATTATAGGAGATTTTATTATATTATTATATTTAATCATAACAATCTACCTTCAAGATGCTTTAAAGTATCACTTGTCAACATTACGCATTCATGATTTAGTATATCAAAAACATTTAACCCAATAGGTTTGATTAAGTCTACATAGTGCAAATTTCTAGCAGCATGTAACAAATCATCTCCATAATCACCAACTATCAAAAAGGAAGAAAATTTAAAATTTTCAATATATTTACACATTTCGGATGTTTTCTTCACATCAATATTTAAATTATCAAGAACGATTACTTGATTATTTAAATATTTTAGAGATAAAGCAATTTTTAAACCAAGTTTGCGTACCTTCTTATTAAGAGAATAAGCATGATTCCTCACAACAGGGCCGAAAATAATCCCACCACCTCTAAATTGAGGAGATCGTAAACTCCCTTGTCTTGCCCTACCGGTGCGCTTTTGACCATAAGGTTTAGCTGTTGTACCAGAGACATCACTAATACCTTTTGTTTTATGAGTACCAGCCCTTCTCTTTGCTAATTGCCATTTAACTACATCATGCAAAATACTCAATTTTTGCTTAACAGAAAATATCAAAGGATTAAGCTCAACAGTGCCTACATCATTATTAGATAGATTAACTAATTTACATTCCATAACTAACTTACCAAACTACTAGCATTATCATCATTTGCATCTAACAGCGGACCTGCCAGGAAAGGAGCATCTTTATGTAAAGATTTTTTAACTGCATCTCTCACAAAAACATAGGAATTTTTAAATCCAGGAACATTATTACCCTTCACAGCAATTACACCATTTTCATGATCAATAGATAATATCTTCATATTCTGTGCAGTTACTCTGCTACTACCTAAATGACCAGCCATTTTCTTTCCTTTGAATACTTTACCAGGATCCTGACATTGACCAGTCGAACCTTGCGATCTATGAGCAATAGAAACACCATGAGATGCCCTAAGCCCACTGAAATTATGTCGCTTCATCACACCAGCAAATCCCTTACCTATAGAATAACCTGTAATATCAAGATATTGACCAACCACAAAATGATTAACACCTACTTTTTTACCACATTCTATCCCTGACAGGTCACTTAATCTACTTTCATATAATTTACATTTATTATTTACACCCCTTTTCTTTAGATATTCTAACTGAGGTTTTGCAATATTCTTAAAATCTCCCGTACCTAAAATGACTGAATTATAGCCACATTTATCTTGTTCTTTTACATCAATAATATAAGTTTCGCTGAGATGCAATAAAGTTACAGCCACGCGACCATTATCAGAGTATATAGCCGTATGACCAACATTCATCATCAATAAACCAATCCTTCTCAATGAATTAATTCTCTTCATTATTCCTTCTCTCTTAACCTTGATTTCTTTAACTTTTTCTTAACCTTGACTTCTTTGAAGCTAGCATCCACCGCAGCAGGAAAAGAAGGATTTGTAATTATCTGTGTAAGCATCTGTATCATTGCAGGAGTAGGATCATGCAAAACAATCAAACGCTTAGAAGTTCTTTTTTCAAACTGTTCACGAGATTTTTTATCAACGTGAGGAGATCTACCAACAATAAACTTAGAATCATCCCTAGGTAATGCAATTGGACCAGATAATTTTACATCAGAACGTCTTAGATCATCAACACATTTTCGAACACATGGCTCCAGCACACGACAATCATATGCTTTTAATGTTAACATACCCTGCGATGTTAATATATCCTGCTTCATCTTAATTACCACACTCACTCTAAAATTTCAGAAACAACACCAGAACCAACAGTTCTACCGCCCTCTCTTATCGCAAAACGCAATCCCTTATCCATCGCTATCGGTACTTGCAATTCTACTTCTATACTTACATTATCGCCAGGCATTACCATCTCTTTTCCTTTCAGCAATTTTACACTCCCCGTTACATCCGTGGTCCTTAAATAAAACTGTGGCTGGTAATTCGCAAAAAATGGCGTATGTCTCCCTCCTTCTTCTTTCTTCAATATGTAGACTTCCGCCT
>JAITXQ010000023.1 GCA_031284675.1 Rickettsiales bacterium
AACTTTTTCATAGAAACAACAGCGTTTTTTCTTTAACTCTTTGGATAATTTAATGGTAAAAATTTTAGAGAGAAATTTTACACATAATCGCTTCCTTAAGTTGACGCCATTGACTGTACGGACACTAAGGCACCATTGAGTTAGGTCGGCTATAACTACAGAAGCGCTTCTCCATGAAATTATACTCAAAAATTATTGAAGCACACACAATTGCTGTAGGGAGTTTCTTTTTGGTTTAATAGACTTTGTCTGTTCGATGCTACTGTAAAAGCTTAAATTATTTTTGAAGCTGCTGAATTTGTTACTTCGCGCTAAAATAATGGACTCCATTATTCAATTAGCAATTACAGTATGTTTTTTCCAAATTAATCGTTAATGTTGTACACGTTCTTTTCTTTTTCTACTCTCTCTTGCTCTTCGATACAATATATAGCAAGTGGATTAGCTTTAAGTCTTTCGACTCCTATTTCTTCTCCTGTTCCATCACAATAACCATAAGTGCCTAATTTTATTTTTTCTAACGCCTCCTTAATTTTTTCTTTTCTCTCTTTTCGGCGCTTAATTAGCTTTTCGTTTCCACTATCTTCATCAGAATAGTATGTATCAATACTATTCTCTCCTAGTTCTTGTTTCTCCAACTCAGCTAGCATTGATTGTAACTTTAAGCTGAAGTATTCCAACTGTTTTACGCTCATATATTCTTCATCTTCTGAAGGAGTGTAATCTTCTGATAATTTTATTTTTGGTAACTCTTCCATAATTGCATTATAGATTAAATAATAAAACTTATGTAATTTACGAATAAAAAATTATATTACCCTCAAAGTAAACACTATAATTTATAATAAACATTTAAAAGCTTAGTATGATTGGCTCAGTAAGAAAGTTAGTAATAGACAATAAGAACTTTACCTATATGATGTGTATTTTTATTATAATGTTAAGTTTATCTTCATTTGTACTTGAAAACAACAATAAACAAGAAGTCTTGTTAACGTTAACATGGATATGCGCTACATTTGTTTTGCAAATCTCTACAAGCAATTTATTTGCATCTGATTATCATGACGGAATATTAGAGCAAATCTTCATACAGCCACTCTCTTCTAAGCTTATAATTGCTTATAAAATTTTCGCTCACTGGTTATTATTTGGATTACCGATTTCAGTGATTTCTTCCATATTCAATGTTGTAGTTGGCAATAGTATTGAACACTCAATAGCAGTGGGTTTATCTTTATTATTTAATACGCTGATAGTAATTAATATCTTAGCTACTGGAAATGCATTAATGATTGGTCGAAACAACTTAACATCAGGAGTATCGCAAATTCTTGTTTTGCCACTCATAATGCCAACTTTTGTATATTTTAAATTGCTAGCTCAGTTTGAAAGTTCATTCTTGAATATTCATATATTACTTATTACTGCTTTAATTTTTGTCATTCTGATAGCCAATAGCTCTATAGCTACTCATATGGCATTAAAATTTGCTGTAGAGCAGGATTAGAAAGTTTTACCGTTATTTTATATTATACAGGAGGTCTGCTGCTAATAAAGTCTAGACTTACCAAATACATTTCTGTAGATTCAGATCTACTTGACTTCGGTTTAAAGTATTTTACTATTTTAAAATTTTTTTTTAGCTCGTTACAAAAATCTTTATCAGATTTTCCTTGGAAAATTTTTACTACAAACTTACCACCATGATTCAAGAAATGCTTTACAAAATTCAATGCTGCTTCGCATAAAAGCATAATTCTGATATGATCCAACGATTTTAAACCACAAGATTCGGGAGTCATGTCAGATAAAATTACATCAAATTTTTGATCTTTAAATTTTTCCCTTAAAATTTCAAGCTCATTGATAATATCGCATTGTATACACTCTACTCTATTAATCGCGTTTATTGGTTTTATGTCAATAGCAACCACATTTGCACCTTTCTGAGATGCAACTTGTGACCATCCACCAGGAGAAGCTCCAAGGTCGATAACTTTTTGTCCCTCTTTGAATAATTTAAATCTATCATTTATTTCTACCAACTTATATGCCGAGCGAGACCTATAGCCATCCTTGTTAGTTTTTTGCACATACTGATCATTCAAATGACGATGTAGCCACCTTGTTGAAGATAATTTTCTACCTCTAGCCGTCTTTACTCTAGTTTTTATTGCTAATACCCTATGAAGATCACTTATTATTAATTATATCTTTGAGTTCTTTTTCAACTACTTCTTTCACCAGTGTATAGAGATACTTATTTAGCCATTCTGACAGCTGAGGTTTTAAAAGAGACGTAATTAATTCTTCAACAGTAAGATTCGCTTTTTTTTGTTGCTTATACTGTAATTCGTTTTGCATTTTTCCAAGCAATGCTTTGATCTCTTCCATATTCTCTTTTAAAATTAGATGATCATTATTTTGTGCTTGTAAGTCACTATTACTCACTTTGTTATTACTCATTTGAATATTATTGTGCAAATAAATATCTTTTTCTTCTAAATTGTGATGATTGCTATTAAGTTGATCATCATTAAACACTGTTTCTGCATTTTGGTCATCGTTATTAATATCTTCTTCTTTGCCATCTTCTTTCATGTCTTCCAAATACTCTTCCTCGAGACACAGCACATCATCATCTTGGCTTTCTATTTCTGCTTTATCGTCACTTGCATTTTTACCCGATATAGCTTTTTTTATATCTTCTAAAATATCTTTTACTGATTGATTGCTTGGTTCGTCATTCATAGTGCTAATACCATTAAATTTAGAGATTTATACTATTTATCATAAAAAGCAAACTATAAACACTAATCACATAATTGCTTTTTGCTTCAACTAAGTCCGAACGTGCTTTAAATAACGCATCTTCGGTATCCAAAAGGTCAGTTGTACTCTTTAAGCTTAAATTTACTTCTTGTTCAACTCCTTCTAATGCTAAAGCTGCTGCTCTTTCTGCTTCTTGACTTGCTTTAATAATAGCCTTTGCTGTCAGCACATTATTCCAAGCATTTACAACCATTTGTTCTATATTTTTCACTGTTTCATAATAATCGTAAGTGGATTTCTTTGCATCCATTCTAGCTTTACTGATACCAAAAGCATTAGTTCCTCTTTTAAAGATTGGAACATCAAGAGTAAAAACAACACTAACCCCTTCTGAAAGTTCTTCTATGATGCTTTTTTCATTCTTAAAATTTTTACTTGCACTGAGATTCAAAGAAGGCAGCCACTTAGAAGTTTCAGCGATCACTTCCATTCCAGCAGCCCTTTTTTGATAAACTGCTGCTTTTAGAGATAGGTTGTTGGTTCTTGCTAATTGTAAACATTCATTTAGTTCTGGAACGGAAGGTAGTTTATCATTAGCTTCGTAAAGTTCGTCAACGTCTTCACCAATCAAATGATAATAAGCAATATTTGCCAACTTTAACTTACCTTCAGCATCAACTCTTTCCGATACTGAAGATGAGAATTTTGCTTTTGCTAACAAAACTTCAGCGTTAGTAACTTCCCCAAGGGAAAAGCGTTTTTTCATAGCTGACAAATGTTCCAAAGAAACGCGTTCTTTATGCTCTCTCAATTTTAATATTTCTATCCTTCGTAGAACATCAACGTATGCTTTCACGGCATTAAGCGCAACTTCTTGCTTGAATTGATGAAATCGCATTTTTTCTGCTTTAAGAAGATGGCTCGATTTACTAAATGTAGCAAAGATACCACCACCATCTATTACTCTCTGGTTTAATGTCAGGCGTTTTCCAGGTAAAGATCTGGGTTGATTATCATAAAGATTAAAATTACTATCAAAATTGTATTGCAAATTAATGTCAGGTAAAAACCCAGCTATTCCAGAAGATTTTAGCTGTTTTCCTGCGCTTTTATATTGGTAAAATTGAGATTTTATTTTCGAGCTATTTTTAACAGCCTTACTTATAGCTTCTTCTAAATCGATTGCATAGCAACTTATAGTACTCAAAATGGCTGCAAGCGTAATAATCAACCGAAACATTCTACTTCCTGTGTATATGACTGTGCAGCTAAATTGTTAGCACAAATTGCTTTAATAATCAATAAATATTTACCTATGTTGTTGACACTGTTGAGAAATTAAGTATATCATAGCTTACTATTGTTTAGTTAAAATGATGAAGACTTTTTTCTTAAAAGAGAAACAAATTGATAAAAAATGGTTTGTCATAGATGCAGAAGGGTTGGTGGTAGGAAGACTTGCAGCATTTGTAGCAACACTATTACGTGGAAAGCATAAACCTGAGTATACACCTCACATGGATTGTGGCGATAATGTAATTATTATCAACGTAGAAAAGGTGCATTTTACCGGAAAGAAATTAAAAGATAAAATTTACTATAAGCACACGGGTTATCCTGGTGGTTTGAAAAAAACTACTCCAGATAATATTTTAAATGGCAAATTTCCTGAGCGTGTAATAGAAATGGCAGTAAAAAGAATGCTTGATGATGGTCCTATGGCACGTAGGCGCTTTGAAAATTTATATGTTTATTCTGGTCCAGAACATAAACATCAAGGACAGCAACCTGAAAAGATAGATTTTGCCTCTTTAAATCGTAAAAATAAAAAATAATGGAGTAAAAATGGAAAGTTCTGCAATAAATAACAATGATCAGTCAGAAAAGGCAATGAAGTCAGCAGTTGATTCGCTTGGTCGTTCATATGCTACAGGCCGAAGAAAAGAATCCGTAGCAAGAGTATGGATAAAGCTAGGAAGTGGGAAATTTAGTGTTAATCAGAAAGACAAGCTGCTGAATTACTTTAAGAGGGAGTCAGTATGCCAAATAGTAAAAATGCCATTTGTTGCAACTTCTACATTGGATAAATACGATGTATTTGCAACTGTAAAAGGTGGAGGGCTATCTGGTCAAGCAGGTGCTCTAGCTCATGGAATAAGTAGAGCTTTAAGTAGCATAAGCCAAGATTTGCATTCTGTGTTGCGTAATGGTGGGTTCTTAACTAGAGATTCACGTGTTGTTGAACGTAAGAAATATGGTCAACATAAAGCTCGGAAAAAGTGTCAATTTTCTAAGAGATAGTGAATTTTATAGAGGTGTTTTTTTTGTAAATATTACACAAATGTTTGCAAAAGTGTATGATACTCTTTATTTTTATAATAAATTTAGTTGACTATCGGTATCAACATAATATGCTATCTGTGTAATTTTTTTCAATATTAAGGTAATTTATGAGTAAAGAAGATATAGTAAAACAATTAAAAGAAGATTGTTCTGGTCAAAACGTAGATATAACAAAATCTGATTTGAGCAAGGTTCATGATGCGTTTATGAAAATAATAAAGGATGAGCTAAATGAGAAAGGTGAAATACGCCTGCATGGAATAGGTACATTCTCTACTGCTATAAGTCAGGAAAAACAATGTCGTAACCCTCAAAATGGTGAGATTATGACTGTTCCTAAAAAAACAAGGGTAAAATTTAGAGCAAGCCAAACTCTTTTAAGCATTTTAAATGAGAAGGAAAAAGCAGTAGTTAGTTAGACATTGTCATTTTCATTATTTTTATTACGCTGTGTAAGCCGTAAAGTACGGCTTCACTAATTAAATAATGGCCTATGTTAAGAGCTGAGATGTGAGGTATCCCTATCATCTTTTTAGCGTGTTCATAAGTTATGCCATGTCCTGCATGGCATTCTATTCCTAATTTGTTGACATACTCTGAAGCATTAGTAATTAACTGTAACTTTTCCTCTGATGGGTTGTTACAATAATCTCCTGTATGAATTTCTATTATGTCCGGCTTCATCCCTAGCTTCTCAAGGCATTTTAATTGCTCGATATTTGGATCGATGAATAACGAGACTTTTATGCCAGAGCTGTGCATCTCCTCTGTTATATTAGAAAATTTGCTGTACATATTAATGATATCCAGACCACCTTCAGTTGTTAATTCTTCTCTTTTTTCTGGTACTATATTAATCGAACAGGGCTTTACTTTTTTTGCTATTTCAAGCATTTCTTCCGTGGCTGCAATTTCAAGATTTAGCTCAGTGTTAATGCTTTTTTTTAGGTTAAATACATCTTTATCCCTAATATGCCTTCTATCTTCTCGTAAGTGTACGGTAATAAAATCTGCTCCAGCATCAATAGCGATTTCGGCTGCTTTCAATGGATCTGGGTAGGAAGTCCCGCGTGCATTACGAAGGGTTGCAATATGGTCAATATTAACGCCTAGTTTCATAATTCACCTCAAAAATTATTTATATATTATACATATTACTATCTTTTTACAAAGATTTTATCAGTAATACGCATATCAATTATGCTCCAATTGCTGAAAGTGAAATCAGTTATATTTTGCAAGTGGTTTAAATAATTCCATGCACTATGAGGATTATCTTCAGGCAGTTTCACTGTGGAACCGTTATCAAGTGTGATATTCCATCTTCTATTCCCTATATAGGCAAAAGAAGAAATGTGGTCACTTAATTGAGTTTTACTCTCTAATATATCTTTAACAAATTTTAGGCTGGATAACGAGTTTTGTCCTGTGATTACAACAAGATTATCTATTAAATAGTCATCTACGATCACTTTACCTTCAGAATCAATTACCGAAGTTTTGTTACTATCTTTCCAGAGAGCAAACGGTTTATGCTCATCTATATTAATGTGTAGGATATTGGGCAAAATTCTATGAACTCTTACGTGTTTTATCCATCTGCTTACGGATTGTATACTATCTATAAATTTTGAGAATGATACATACATAATAGGTTGTGTTCTATTCACCAAATTTAAAATGTCTTTTTCATTTGTAAATTTGTTGCCACTTACAACTACTTCATCAATTGAAAATCCACTGCTGAGTAATACACTAGATATACGCTCGTTACACCAAGTAAAGTAGCAATGAAATCGATTTATTATTTTATCAAGTGAACTATAGAGTACTAACGTAAGAAAAAGTGTTGTTATAATAACCAAGGCACACTTACGCAAAAAACGCCTTTGGCTTCTAGTAACATTGTTCAACATTCACTTAATCTCTAATATTTTTGTGCTGCAAACTATCTTCAACAATAATTTTAACTAATTTATTAAAGTCAATTCCTTTTGTCAATTTTGCAATTTCTGGCACTAACGACAACTCAGTAAAGCCAGGATGTGTATTAATCTCAAGCATTTTTAAAGTGTTGTTTTTGGGATTATAACGGAAATCTGAGCGGGAAATAGTTTTGCATCCTAAAAATTGATGCGCTTTCAGTGCGTGTTCCAAGGTCATTCTATATATGTTGTCAGAAATTTCAGCAGGAAACATATGTTCTGCAAGTCCACTTGTATATTTTGCTTCATAATCATAGAATTTATTTTTTGGTCTTATTTCTATAGTGCCAATTGCTTCATTTAGCAATACAGCAGTATGTAACTCTATTCCTGGAACATATTCTTCTATGATCATCAAGTCTCTTGAATAATCTTTTGTCATCCCAGTGCTTGACACTGGGATCCATTCTTTTTTTTCCTGGATTCCAGCGCCACGCGCTGGGATGACATCAAACATGATATTATTATCTTTTAGTTTTAAGTAATCCTCATGCGAGAAAATTATGTACACTCCGATGCTTGAACCTTCATTAATTGGTTTTAGGACGTACGGATAATCAATTTTAATATTATTTTTTAATACATCTCCTTGACTAATTACGTAACCTTTTGGAGTATCAATACTAAGGGATTGAAATATATGCTTTGACATCACTTTATTCATAGCAACAGCAGAAGCCATGACTCCGGAGTGTGTATATTTTATACCTAAAATCTCCAATAAACCTTGAATGCAACCATCTTCCCCGTAAGGTCCATGCAGAGCAATAAAAGCAAGATCAGGATTAATTTTTTTAAGCTTTTCAGCAATGTTCCTATCAACATCTATTTCTATTCCATCATATGAAAGATTGTCAAGTGCCTTCTTTACGGCTTTTCCACTCATAAGCGATACTTCTCTTTCGCAAGAAAACCCGCCGCTTAAAATTGCTATAGTTGGAACCATAAGCACTCTATATTTTGCTATATAGCATATATAAAAGATGCTCTTATCTTCAATAAAAAAATGCTTCTGCCATAGAAAAAATGTGAATTTGCATTAACAGGTTATACTATTTTCAGTAATAATATTGTTTTAATATTATTAAGGAGTTGGTATGCTTCATAGCTCATATGAAAATGTAGTTGTAAATTAAGGTAAAGTTTTTTTCTATGTCAAGTACAACGAAATTATTCGCTCAAGAGCTCGCTCTGATTGTGTAAAATATGAGTTTCTGCGATAAACGACATAGTGCCGTATTTGTTGCCCAGCATGTCAGTGGAATATTTTCTGGATCATCTAAAAATCTCGTAACCGTTACAAAAATAAAAAGAAGACCAGTGAACAATCAATGGCGTCAACTTAAGGAAGCGATTATGTGTAAAATTTCTCTCTAAAATTTTTACCATTAAATTATCCAAAGAGTTAAAGAAAAAACGCTGTTGTTTCTATGAAAAAGTTTAAAA
>JAITXQ010000012.1 GCA_031284675.1 Rickettsiales bacterium
TTGCTATTTTTGTACTTGCTTGACCTGTTTCTTTAACCAGCTTAACAGCTTCTAATTTAAATTCTGCTGTGTATTCTCTTCTATTTGTCATATTACACCTCTTTGAAAAAACGTTTTAACTTTCTTCTCTACTTTTTCTGGGTAAGGTCAGACAATGCTATTGTTTATAAATCCAAACGAATTTGCTCAAAATCAGGGTTCTTTATCTTCCTTCCTATTCTCCTAAGCTTAAATCAATTATTGAAATATTCTCTTCGTCAAAATCTATGTCTCCGATTAACATACCATCAGTAACATTCAAAAGTTCTGGTGGAGAAATGATAGTTCTGTTATTACCAGCCCTCATTCCTATAACCCCAAGCTCCATAGCAAGTGGTACTTTTTTATTACCAACTTTAAATTGCACTGTTTGATTCTTGACTATATATTCACCATTATGCCCCCTTACGCTATAATTAACCGATATTTCGTCACCACACTTCACCTGTCTTCCAGTCTTGTTAATTAAGCCATTAAAAATCATCAGATTACTTACTGAGTCGGGGTATTTATTTTTTACTTCGACTAGTTTGATATAATAAGAGTTAAAACTTATTTTACTGCCATTAGCAAGATTGTTTATCGTAACTACACGCTCTCCGCCTTCCTTCATCCCTATTACCCCTAAACCCACCTCTTTCCAGTTATCTTGGCCTATTTCCAAATTAACATCAGAAACTTGGCTGAGTAATGGAAGTGATGTTGCTAAATCATTATTAGAAATTTTATACATTTGTAATAGCACTTCCTGACCACAGAAAGCTTTGCTGCCATTACCTCCAGTAATTTCATAAAAATTTATCGAATTTTCTTCTTTTTGCTGTGTTATTTCTTCTAAATATTCTGTCAGTCCATGCTTTTCAATATAGCGGTCAAGTGCTGATTCAAGTATTGGCTTCACTAGATAATATGCTATCGTCTGTACCAAGCCATCACGCGTAGCATTTATCTCATAAAGTTTGTCCTTTTTTTCCGGTTTACCTTTGTTCATATAAACAATAATAAGCACGAAAGCAGAAGTTAAAGTAAGAATCATTACTGTGGAAATAAGCAATTGTAATATAATTTTCCTAACCATCTTTTTTTACTTGATTCAATAAATCATATAAATAATTAGTATCTCCTGAAAGCGTACTCAAATTATCCAAGGCTTGTTTAAAGAGGCTGTCTATATAGTCCTCTACTTCACTTTTACCAAGCACAGACATTAAATTATTTGCTTTATCTTGTTCGTAGTCTTCAATATCATCCTGAGCTTGAAAAATAAGCCCTAGATTTATTCCATAGTTATATAACGCTCTCCGTTGTTCATCTGTAGCACCCCCTATTATAGCGCCTATTTCACATGAAGCTGCAAATAGTTTCGCAGTTTTCATCAAGTGAATTTCTTTTATTTTATCAAAATCTGCGTCAATATCTAAAATCTGTCCTTCTACCATTCCCCTAACTCCTATCGCTTGCGAGAGCACCTTTATAATTTCACAGCGTTCACTACTATCTTCATCCAGCGAAGATAATACCTCAAAAGCTAGAGTAAGTAGTGCATCTCCGGCAAGCACTGCTGTTGCTTCATCAAATTTTTTATGGCAGCTTAGCTGGCCTCTGCGAGTGTCGCTGTTATCCATACACGGTAAATCATCGTGAATAAGAGAGTAAGCATGAACAAATTCAATTGCTGCAGCAACTGATATTGCTCTTTTAGCTTCCACGTTAAACACTCGCGATGAAGCTATGACTAGAAAAGGACGTATATGTTTTGCAGGAGCAAGAAGTACATAACGCATAGCTGATATAAGCTTGTTTTGGCTATCTTCAGATAAAAATTTATTTATTTCTGCAATAAGCAAATTTTTTGTTGTTTCGTCTAGCATTTTTTAGTTTGTGAATTGCTCAGTGTATAATACTGAAGCACACCTCAGCTGGAGCGGTAGAAAACTGTATAATAGCTTATCAACCATAAAAGATATTGCAAACATAAAAATTTTTTATAACATCAAAGAATAGGTTATTTTTTGGTAAAAAATGAACAGCGAACTAGCAAAGAGTACTAGAGAAGACATAGAGACAAAAGTAAAAAAGATTATACTAGAGCACATTAGTAAGGATGTAGAGAAATTCAATAGCTCTTCAAAGCTTTCAGAGCATGGTTCAGACAGTTTAGATGCGGTTGAAATCATCATGGCAGCAGAAGAAGAGTTTGGAATAGAAATTCCGGATGAAGATGCACAAAAAATGGAAACTATGGAGCAAATAGTTGAGTACATTAGTAATAAAAAAGGCTAATAATTAGTGTTAAATGAGCAGAAGAATAGTAGTTACTGGTGTTGGTTTAATCACTCCACTAGCGGCAGATGTTGACAACACTTGGTCAAGGCTGATAAAAGGCGAGTCTGGCATAAAAGCAATTAATACAGATAGATTTGATTCTTCTGATCTTGCTTGCAAAGTTGCAGGACAGATTCCCCTGCAATCCGACAATATTGAGCACTATTTTAATCCATTAGATTATATTTCTGAGAAAGACCTAAAAAGGACAGATCGTTTTATCCATTACGGTATTGCAGCAGCTATTCAGGCAGTAAACGATTCATTAATTTTAGAAAATAAAAATATCAATCGGGAACGTATTGGTGTGACTATTGGCTCTGGTATAGGTGGTCTTCCGTCAATTCAAGAAAATGTCATTACCATGCAAGAAAAAGGACCCAGACGTGTCAGTCCATTTTTTGTTCCTGCAAGTTTAATAAATTTGATATCTGGCCATATTTCTATTAAATATGAATTTACAGGTCCAAACGATTCAGCGGTAACCGCATGTGCAACAGGTGCGCATGCAATTATAAACTCAGCAAGAGCTATAAAACTTGGTGAAGCGGATGTAATGATTGCAGGTGGAGCAGAAAGTGCACTATGCAGAGTTGGCATCGCAGGTTTTGCATCTATGAAAGCACTATCAACTAAATTTAACGATAAACCCGAAGAAGCTTCAAGGCCATGGGATGAAAAACGCGATGGATTTGTCATGGGTGAAGGAGCGGGTATATTGGTGCTGGAAGAATATGAAAATGCAAAAAAAAGAGGGGCAAAAATATATGCTGAATTGGTTGGATACGGACTAACAGGAGATGCTCATCACATCACGGCACCACATCCAGAAGGAAGAGGTGCATTTAAAGCAATGCACCTTGCTTTGAAGAGTGCACAAATTAATCCCAATCAAGTAGGGTATATCAATGCACATGGAACTTCAACACCACTTGGAGATAAAATCGAAGTGATAGCAATGAAAAAGTTGTTCGGCGATTACGCTTATAAAATACCAGTTTCTTCAACTAAATCTTCTATAGGACATTTACTTGGTGCTGCAGGAAGCGTTGAAGCAATATTCATTATTCTTGCATTAAATAGTGGAATTATTCCGCCAACTTTGAATCTGCATAAACCTTCGGAAGGATGTGACTTAAATTTTGTACCGTTTAAAGCTCAGAAGCATAAAATTCAATATGCGCTTTCTAATTCGTTTGGTTTTGGTGGTACTAATGCATCACTCATCTTTGGACAAGTATAATCGATTCTATGTTTTTAGACCATAAAGTTATCATGTGATTTGCCTTCTACTGTCGATTCACTATACTTATTCGGTAAGATCTAGCTTAATTAAATGCATAAAATATTAGTAAGGAGTAACCATAAACCCTTGGTTGGAAAAATCAAGATTAATGGTTCAAAGAATGCTATTTTACCAATAATGGCAGCAAGCCTATTGAGCAGTTCTTCAGTAATTTTACATAATGTACCTGATTTAATTGATGTACATCTGATGTTTGAGCTACTTGAGAGTCTTGGAGCAGAAATGAACTTTATGCACAATAAAGATTATAAAGCAAATCATACTTTAGAAATTGACTGCAGCAATATCAACAATCACATGATATCATATAAAACTGCAAGTAAGCTGCGAGCATCTTTTTTAATGCTAGGTCCAATGCTCGGTAGATTTGGTAAAATTACAACAGTCTTTCCTGGTGGATGTAACATCGGAAAGCGTCCCGTTGATATGCACATTAAGGCATTAGAAGAAATGGGAGCCAAAATTGAGGTGGATGGCTGCAAAATAACGGCAACAGTAAAAGGAAAATTGCAAGGAAGAGAAATCACATTTGAGAAAATGAGCGTTGGTGCAACAGAAAATATAATAATGGTAGCAACACTTGCAGAAGGAGTAACAATAATAAACAACGCTGCAACAGAGCCGGAAATTCTTGATTTAATAGAGTTCCTAAAGAAAATGGGTGCTAATATTGAAATCAATAGTACAAAGGTCATAATAACAGGAGTTGAAGTATTAAATGGATGTGCCCACAAAATAATGTCAGATCGCATAGAAGCTGGTACGTACGCACTAGCTGCTGTAATAACCAACGGTGAGCTGGAGTTAGAAGAAATAAATCTATCTGATATAAGATGTATTGCAAATGAATTGGAAGCTATAGGAGCTAGAGTTGAATTACATGACGAGGGCATTATTATTTCCAGAAAAAATGGCTCTATTAAATCTATCAACGTTGCAACAGATTCGTACCCTAACTTCCCCAGTGATATGCAACCACAATTGATGTCCGCAATGTGCATTGCTGATGGGATATCGGTAATTGAAGAAAACATTTTTGAAAATAGGTTTACACATGTAAATGAATTGAGAAAGTTAGGTGCTAATATTAATATAGAGAAAAATAAAGCTATTATAAAGGGAATAAAAAGCTTTTCTGGAGCTAATCTATATGCTACTGACTTAAGGTCAACAGCAGCTTTGGTACTTGCTTCTCTGGTGGCTAGTGGAGAAACTACAATAAATAATTCGTATCATTTATGGAGAGGATATGAAGCAATGCACAAAAAACTCAATTCATGTGGAGCTAACATCTCCATTTTATCTTGAGGATATTTTATGAACGAAGAACGTTATCCAACCAAACGAACCACAGTAAAAGAAATAGATAAAATTCTATATGAGGAACATAAGGTATTAGATCATGGATTTATTCGAGTAGTGGACTATATGGGCTCTGATAGCGCTATAGTCCAAGCTGCTCGTGTTTCTTATGGAAAGGGAACAAAACAGATAAATCAAGATGAAGCGCTTATAAAATATTTAATGAGACATCACCACACAACTCCATTTGAAATGTGTGAAATGAAGTTTCACGTGAAACTTCCCATTTTTGTTGCAAGACAATGGATAAGACATAGAACTGCAAATGTGAATGAATATTCTGCAAGGTATTCAATACTTGATAATGAATTCTATATACCAAAACCAGAGCAGGTTGCAAAACAATCTGATAATAATAAACAAGGTAGCGGTGAAGCTTTTGATTCGGATACCTCAAAGGAAATAATAGATTCTCTGACAGATGACTCTAATTTAGTATATTCTCATTATAGCAAATTTATTGAGCAGGGGCTCGCAAGAGAAATTGCTCGAACTAACCTAACGCTTAATTACTACACGCAATTTTATTGGAAGATAGATCTACATAACCTTCTTCATTTTTTGAGGCTTAGAGCTGATAAACATGCCCAATATGAAATCAGAATCTATGCAGAAGTTATGCTGGATATAATAAAGAAGTGGGTCCCATTAGCTTACAGTGCCTTCGTTGAATATTGCTTAGAATCAGCTTGCATTTCAAGAACCGGTCTAGAAATAATTCGTAAATTAATTAAAGGAGAGAATGTTACTAGAGAAGAAAGCAGTATTGGTAAAAGAGAATGGGACGAGCTGATGTCCATACTCGATAAACAATCTTAAAGACAAAGGCATATGCGTCAATCTTTATGGCAATTGTATATCTTTCATGGATTTATAGGCATAAACAGCAATTTACCAGTATTTTTATCAACCGATATATCAACTATTTTTGAGTTTGTCCTTTCTGTTGTTTCATAAAGTTTTACAGCTTTCTTTAACATTAATGTTGCATTTCTAAGCGTAACGTAAATCTCACAATAGTCTGAAGAATTTTCAATATACATATTATATGAATAAGAATTTACAGCCAGCTCTACTGCCCTACAAACTTCCTCTGATGTAAAATTAGCAACTCCTGTATTAGGACAAAAGCCAACCGCTCCTCTATTAACGCTAATTCTGGATTAAAAAGAGAATAGAAAAGGCAGGAGAGTAGGGTAAACTCAACAAATACAAAAAAAATAGATGAGGTTATCCATGGAAGATATAACAAAACTGTT
>JAITXQ010000013.1 GCA_031284675.1 Rickettsiales bacterium
TTCACACTAGATCTTAATGATTCTTTTGTACGATCAATTGTTCTATTATCAGGAGGAGATTTACATGCCGTTAACCACCTTCTATGATACTACTTGTGATACTTTCAACACTTATGCACATTAAACCTAAAGTGCATTATATCGCCATCTTGCACGATATAATCTCTGCCTTCGAAGCGAATTTTGCCTGCGTCTTTGCAAGCTGATTCGCTTCCATACTTTATGTAGTCTGCAAAGCTTATCGTTTCTGCTTTTATAAAGCCCTTTTCAAAATCAGTGTGAATTACACCTGCTGCCTTATCAGCTGTTGATCCTATTTTTACTGACCATGCACGTGCTTCTTTGGGGCCTACAGTAAAGAAAGTTATCATATTTAGCACTTCATACACAATACGCGCTACTCCATCAAGTCCTGATTCTTGTAAGCCAAATTCTGATAAAAAGCTCTGCTTTTCTTCTTCATTCTCAAGATTTGCAATATCTGCTTCAAGTTTTGCTGAAATACAATAAAATTTACTTTTATTTTTCTTTGTCATTCTTTCCACCTTTTTAGACAGTTCATTGCCGGTTATAACATTTGTATCTTCAACATTGCAAACATACATAACAGGCTTTGTTGTCAGCAATTGAAACGATTTTATCTCATCTCCATCAATATCTCTCGCAGGTTTACCTGACTTTAAAGTAACTAAAACCTCCTGCATCAAATCAAGTTGTCTCTTTAGCTCTTTATCACCTTGCTTTGCTTTCTTTTCCAATTGAGGTAGCCTTTTTTTTATGCTATCAATATCAGCTAGGATTAATTCCATTTCCACCACTTCAGCATCTGATATTGGATCTATTTCATTGTGTACATGGTTGATATCGTCATCTATAAAGCACCTAAGTAGATGAACGATAGCATCAACTTCTCTGATATGGCTCAAAAATTTATTACCGAGCCCTTCTCCCTTACTTGCACCTTTTACAAGACCTGCAATATCCACAACTTCTAATTGGTTATAGATTGTCTTCTCTGAACCGGCAATTGCTGCGATTTGTTTCAAGCGCTGATCTCTTATTGAAACTTTGCCTACATTTGGCTCAATTGTGCAAAAAGGATAATTTGCAGCTTCAGCTGCACTTGATTGTGTAAGGGCATTAAATAAGGTTGATTTTCCTATGTTTGGCAATCCAACTATGCCACAGTTAAAGCTCATATTCGCTACTTAAAGCTATAATTATTGCATAATTTAAAAATTTCTGCTATACTTAATTAGTTAACTATTTATCAATAATTTTGTTGGTATAGTGATATATAGCTTATATTAAGGTAAAAACTATGGCTACAGCTAAGGTAAGTGATTTTTACAATGTTGAGAGTGAAGTAACTTCTTTAAATAGTAATTCTTCCCCTGATAATTTCTATATAGGGCAAGCAATTGGTAATGGAAGCTGCTTTTTTGACTCATTCAGACAGGGTCTAGAACAACAGAAGGGGATAGAAGTTACTGTCGAGCAGTTACGAGAAGACTGTAAAGAATTTGCGCAAAATAATCCGCCAGAATGGTTTATACTTTCTATTGCTAATAGCCATGATAATAATGGCCAGCGCCGTAATGAAACCGTAGATACCTATACAGCGAATATTATGGATAACAACAAATGGGGTGATCCTGAAGTTGAAGGTAGAATACTTTGTGAAAAGTATGATGTGAAATTACATGTTGCAGAGAGTAATCCATTGTACACTGTTAATAACCAACAAGATCAGTTCTTGCATCAATTAATAGACAATTCAGGTTCAAAAAGTGCAGGTGAGTATAATAAGGTAGATTATGATGATAATAGTGTTTTGCATGTAATAAACAAAGGCAAATCGCATTTTGAACCATTGCTTGATAGAAATAAAAGTTTAGCAAAACAAGAACAAGAAGACTTTCTATTAGCAAAAAAACTTCAGGTAGAAGAGATCTTGAAATATTGTAACATTTCAAAGGATAGCTCTATAGGAAAAGAGGTTGAAAAGACACTTGATGGGTTATTAGCAAAAAACACTAATAAAGAAATTGGTGATGTTATAGAACAGTGCGTTAGTGATGTAGCGCAGCGCATAAAGCGCTCTGAAGAGCAAAATCCTTCAAATCCACCAAGGTGTGGTATGGAAGAAACAAGGACAGAAAAAACATTTCATCAACAACCACAACTTGTAAAATTTTGATAGCCCTATATATTTTTATATAGGGCTTTTTGCAAAAACGCTCGCATTTTTCAGAATATAAGCTAAACAATATGTAAGTGAAGAACTTTCGCTGTACCCAATTAACTATCTATAAATAACCTTACCACATAATTAATATATAGTTTATTTATTGAGGTAAGAAATTATGACTGAAAAACAACAACTATTGAGTGATTTACATGATATTGAAGTCGATACAATTAAAAAAGAAAAAAACTTTGATTTCAGAACTGCTTTGATATCACTTTTCAAAGCTTTATACAAGTTATTTGAAAGTAAGCAGGATGTTTCCAAAAAAGACTTAGCTAATGCAGCAGAAAAAGAGAGCAAAAGATTAGGATTAGAAGGTAGATACAATTGGAATGAGATTTTCAGCTCAGAAGAAAAAGTTGTTCAAAGTGTGAAGAAACAAAACAATATAGAACAGAAATTAAACGGAGATCCATACCCTAATAATTTCTATGTAGGAAAAGCAATTAGTAATGGAAGCTGTTTTTTTGACTCGTTCAGGAAAGGTCTGGAACAGCAGAAGGAAATAAAAGTTACTGCTCAGCAGCTGCGTATGGACTGTAAAAGATTTGCGCAAAACAATCCGCCAGAATGGTTTAAGAGTGCTATTGCTCATAGCTATGATAACAATGGCCAGCACCGCAATGAAACCGTAGATGCTTATACAGCAAACATTATGGATAATAGTAGATGGGGTGATCCTGAAGTTGAGGGTAGAATACTTTGTGAAAAGTATGGCTTGAAGTTACATATTATTGAAAAATATAGTGTAGAAGGGCAAGAAATATGGACTAATCAAATTGTAGATGAGTCAAAGTCTGAATCTGTAAATGAGATAAACTACAATGAAGTCAATATAATACGCATAATAAATAGGGGCGCATTGCACTTTGAGCCGTTGCTTGATAGGAATAAAAATTTAGCAAAACAAACACAAGAGGATCTCTTACTTGCAAGGCAACTTCAAGAAGAAGAAGACCTTCTGTATACAAAGCAGCTTCAAGAAAGAAAAGACTATTTGTTGGCAATGAAGTTTCAAGAACAAGAGTACAGTTATGCAAGAGTGCAAACTTCTCAAGAACAGTCAGATAGGTTATTAGCAGCAAGACTTCAAAAAGAAGAGCTTACAAAACATCGTCAAGGACAAGAGTTTTTTAGTTCAAGATGCGGTATGGAAGAACCAAAGGTGGAAGCACCTCATCAACAAAAAATACCACCGCTTGTAAAATAAATCTTGATAGCCCTGTATATTTTTATATAGGGCTCTTTGCAAGCATTTCATATAATATGAACTGCAGTAAGTACTAACCTAAATGCAAGTTGACCGTGAAACTAGTTTAATAATTGATGCCATAGAGGAATCTGGTGGTGAGGCAAGGCTTGTCGGCGGGTGTGTAAGAGATTCAATTTTGCAGCATGATGTCCACGACATTGATTTAGCTACCAATCTACTGCCTGATCAAGTAATTGAAGCATTAAAACTCCATAACATAAAGACTATTCCAACTGGCTTAAAACATGGAACTATCACTGCGATTTTAGATCAAAGATCTTTTGAAATTACAACACTAAGGCATGATGTTAAATGTGACGGTAGGCATGCGAAAGTGGAATTTACCAATAATTGGCAAGCTGATGCTTCAAGACGAGACTTTACATTTAACGCTCTATACGCAGATAAGCACGGCCATATATACGACTACTTTGGTGGTACTCAGGACTTAAAAGCGCGAAGGTTAAACTTTATAGGCAGTGCTGAAGATAGAATTAAAGAAGACTATTTACGTATTTTAAGAGCGTTTCGTTTTCATACAAAAATATGCGTCGGAGATTTGAGTGATGAAATATTGAACATATGCAAAAAACATTCACATATGATCCAAAACCTCTCTGGCGAAAGAATAAGAAATGAAATATTTAAATTACTAGAGTGCGATAATCCTGCTCCAACGCTTAAGAGCATGCAAGAATCTGATGTTTTGCAAAAAATTATTCCAAAAGAAGTAAAATGTGAAATCTTGTCCTCTGCACTTCTTTTCGGCACTGATGCGCTAGTAAAATTAGCGTTAATTCTTAGAACTGTTGAAAATGACAGGCTAAGTCTCGGAAAATACGTAAGCAAGTTTTTACGTCTTTCAAATAAGCAAAAGAAAAAGCTGTTATTTTTACTATCCAATAATATCAAAACAGAGCTTTCAGGAAAAGAGCAAAAAAAGTACATATCTTTATTTGGTAGAGAACTATATTGTGATTTAATAAAAATTTGTGGTGTTGAGTCTGGAGAAAATGTTGATAAATACATTTCATTTGCTAAGACGTTCGATATTCCAAAATTTCCTTTATCTGGTAATGATTTGATAAATATCGGTTGCCAGCCAGGAAAAAGTTTAGGTAGAAACTTGGAGTTGCTAAAACAACATTGGGAAGATAGCTCCTACACTTTAACGAAAGATGAATTGATACTCTATGTTAAAAATCTACTTTAACTGCCTGCTTTTCTACCATTTAATGAATACATGCTTGCAGTACTGCTAGTACGAGTCATAGAGGAATTAGGTACGTCATTATTTAGTTCTTTAACTTTCTTTAAAAAATTTTCCATTCTAGCTTCTACCAACTTTTCCACAACTTGACTTTACCCAGAGAAAGTAGAGAGAAAGTTAAAACGTTTTTTCAAAGAGGTGTAATATGACAAATAGAAGAGAATACACAGCAGAATTTAAATTAGAAGCTGTTAAGCTGGTTAAAGAAACAGGTCAAGCAAGTACAAAA
>JAITXQ010000078.1 GCA_031284675.1 Rickettsiales bacterium
TTTATCTGCAAAATTTTTCTCTATATCTCTGCAAAAATCATCGACCAAACAAAACAGTTTTGTTATATCTTCCATGGGTAACCTCATCTATTTTTTTTGTATTTGTTGAGTTTACCCTACTCTCCTGCCCTTTCTATTCTCTTTTTAATCCAGAATTAGCGTTATAACCAAAAATCATATGGTAGAAATTCCACGAGACGTTTCTCATAGAATTGAAAATGGAAGCACAAGCTTTCCGCTTGAGATAGTTGAATTCCAGATAGGAGAGCTTTTATCTGATAATGATATAGTGAGATTGGATGATATATATGGAAGATTTTGAAATTCTAATGTTAAAGATACTCTACAAGCATTCTAAATTTAATGTAGTAAAAATTCCTAGTCTTTGAATAAAGAAAAGTCTACAATAGTACCATTATACAAAATCTCGAATATGATATCGAACCTCAAAATAGTTTGTCATGTCCATTGCCTTTGAAATTACTATGGCTGTTCGCTATTTGCAAGCAAAAAATGCCAGATTTTGCTCTATAATGACTTTGTTCTCTATTATCGGTATTGCCCTTGGAGTTGCAACGCTAATAGTGGTGATGTCTGTAATGAACGGATTCAGAGCAAAGTTGTTTGACTCAATACTTGGTATTGATGGCCATATTAATGTTTATTTTGATAGAAACATTAATTCAGATTACTGCGCAGTTTCAAAATCTATTGAGAAAATACCAGGTATATTAAAAGCTACTCCTATAACCAATGATCAAGTCATCATTGCAGTAAATGATAAAATTGCCGGCGCTGTAGTGCGAGGTGTGTCAGCTAAAGACCTGCTTAATAATACTACTGTTACAAATAATGTAATTGTAGGTGATGTAAAAAAATTTGATGAAGGGATAATAATAGGGGCACGCTTAGCAGAAGTATTGGACATTAACTATGGCGATGAAATCACGTTTATATCATCTGAAGGATTTGATGCATTGCTTGGTGAAATGCCGCGAATGAAAAAATATAAAGTTGTAGCAATATTTGATATGGGTATGTTTGAGTATGATAATACCTTGATCTATATGCCTATAAAATCAGCACAGGCCTTTTTTAATTATAAAGATAGCATAAAAAATATAGAAGTATTTGTAGACGACATTACTGGAGCTGATAAGCTAGCAAATGCTATAGCAAAAGAAATAGAAATGGAAGCTGAAAGTTGGCAATTGCAGCAAAATCACTATTTTAATGCTTTAAAAACTGAAAGAAATGTGATGTTTTTAATTCTTACTTTGATTATAATTGTGGCAGCATTTAATATTGTTTCAAATTTAATGATGATAGTGCAAGAAAAAAAATCCGCGATTGCAATTATGCGTACATTTGGTGCAACAAGTGGAAGCATTATGCGCATATTTTGCGCTTGTGGACTACTAATTGGTTTTACAGGAACTTGTCTTGGCTGTATTATAGGTGTCGTTTTTTCTCTCAATATTGAAAATATTAGAGTATTTTTAGAAAGCATTACTAACGTCAAGCTATTTGATCCTATGATATACTTTTTTTCAAGTTTGCCGGTGATATTAGTTCCTCAAGAAGTAGTAAATATTTCTGCACTTGCATTATTCTTATCATTTTTAGCGACAATTGCTCCTGCGCTGCAGGCAGCTACACAAGATCCTGCGGAGATACTACGTTATGAATGATACTCAGCAAAAGTATATAGGTTGGTTCTTAATTGTATTATTATTTACCGGTTATATTACAATAAATAACATAATCTTTTTAGAAGTAAATCAGCAAGAAAGTGAAAACAATGTGAAAGCTTTAACGGAAAGCATGGATGAATTTAGAATGTTGCTTGAAGTGAATCAATCAAGAATAGAAAAAAAGATATTTGACTTTAAGAGAAGTCTTCACACTCAATGTGAGCAAGGTGATGGTAGCTCAAGATATAAGAACCTTGCAAAATTGCTATTACTTGTAGTTGAAATGAAGAATTCATTATTGCGAGAAGCAAAATTTGATGATCATATAAATTCAATAAAGCCTTTGATATCAGAGCTTGACGATCCAGAGATAGAAAATGCAATGAATGAATTAGAAAATTTGAAAGAGATAAATACTTTACATGAATTAAAATTATCTTTTGAAAAAACTATTGCTGTTATTAACTACAATAAAAGTACATTATTAAAAAAAATCATTTCAAACTGGATTAGAATACAAGATAAAAATGACCCATTAAGAGCAAAATTCGCAGAAATTGAGGAATCAATAAACGATAATGATTGGCAGAGCATAGCTACTACAATGGGCGATTTAACATACCCAGAGTTCAAGCCATGGCTCAATAAATTGAATGGTTGTATTGTAGCTTCTAAGAATATTTCAACAATATATCATCACTTATTACAATATATCTCATGATTTATTTTATAATTTTTGCTCTTTCGTTTTTATTTGGCATATGGGTCAAGGTAAGTGGTGAAGTAATAAAATTAGAATTAGGCAATTACGCTATAAGTATAGATCTATATTTCATTATTTTTACTTGTGTAGTTCTATTATTTTTATTAATTATACTTGCACGCTTTTTTTCCTTCATTTCATTGACATTTGCCAACATAAGAAATAGAAGAAGGGATAGAGAAGAGTTGCTTCTTTTTGAAGCTTTTTTTAGCATAGACTTAGACAATATGGAGAACACCCAAAAGCTAGTTAAAAGTCTAAGTGAGGAAAGCGATAGGTTATCTTTAATAAAGCTCTTTAACTCAGGTAAGATGGGAAATTACAGCTTTTTCAATAACGGTTTAACAAATATTGCAAATAAAAATCGTAACTTAGCTCTACTTCTAGCCAATAAGCTGATTGCCCACCTCAAACGAGAAAAAGTAGTCTTTCAAAAATTTATAGAATGTTGCTCTAGTTCAATCAATGATAAAGTGCTGTCTCTTCCCTTTCAAATAGAGCATTACATATTGAAAGAAGATTGGATTAATGCAATTTTTAGGTTAAAGGAAGCCGTTAAGTTCAATATTTTTCTCCCCTTTGATCATGAAGAAATGTTTGCAGTTTTTTATTGTGCCTTAGCAAAACAATATGAAAGTAGAGGGAATTTTAAAGAGGCTATAAAGTCTTTATTCAGAGCACAAAATTATTATGCAACTTTTCAGCCTATCAATTATTTAAAGGCGGAATTATATATTAAACTTGGAAAAATTAGAAAAGCTTCTGCGGTGTTGGAAGCAGAGTATACGGTAAATCCTACTCCTCAATCAGCTAAAATTTACATCAGTTTAAATAGTGAAGGTGCTGAAAGACTATACAGCTTACGCCCTGATTATTATTTTAGTTACTGTTTACTTGCTTCATCATTAATGAGTTCAGGTAAATATGACCTCGCAAATCAACATTTAGACATTGCTATAAAAAAAGCTAATTACATGTCAATCTACCTTATCATGGTACAGCTCAAGGTTGTGTTGCAAGAACACGATAAGGCAATTTATTGGCTAAACAAGATGGGCTCAAAAGCTTTGCCTGATCCATGTTGGAAGTGTAAAGATTGTAGCAAAAAACTAGAACAATGGGATCATAAATGTTCAAATTGCAATAGTTTTAATTGTGTTATTATATATTAGACTAATAGTAGTAACCATTCACGGATTTCTGAGCCAATTCCAGCTACTTCTGTAATCGTAACCGTACAGACAATGGCGTCAACTTAAGGAAGCGATTATGTGTAAAATTTCTCTCTAAAATTTTTACCATTAAATTATCCAAAGAGTTAAAGAAAAAACGCTGTTGTTTCTATGAAAAAGTTTAAAAT
>JAITXQ010000057.1 GCA_031284675.1 Rickettsiales bacterium
GTTGGCGTCTTATTTTTAATTTTTTGCACTATGTGCACCTTAATGTCTTCACAACATTTCTAGGTTTTTACCTATATAAGCTGAAACGTGCTTATAAAGCGTTTAAGACAGTATAGAACGCCAATTTTCAGGATTAGAGAGTGAACAACTAGCTACCACGGGATTTCTTTTGCCTTTTTTTCTATTGGTAAATTTCTTAAACATTTATAGCTAATTGCGATCAAAACACAACAAATGATGTCATTCCAGCGCTCCGACACACAGCTGTACGAACGTTGATTAAAGTGGCGAGACCGTAATTTTGATTGAAAAATAGTTTTTCTACTATATAAATGCTACTTTAGGGTAATCAAAATGGAAGATGATAAATATAGCTTAGGTTTAAGAATTATTCATTGGTTGATGGCTGTTTTTATTATCGGCATGCTTTGCTCTGGATTTTATATGAAAAGCTTGCCACTTAGCAATGAAATTAAGTTCAACATATACGCTATTCATAAGGCTTGCGGTATCACTATTCTTGGATTAATCATAGTACGCATATTTTTTCGCGTCTTTACTTATGCTCCACCACTTCCAGCAAATTTTTCTCGTTTTGTAATCAATGTAAGCAAAGCAGTACACTTTGGTTTGTATTCTTTGATGGTGCTAATGCCATTATCTGGTTATGTCATGTCTTCTGCTTCTGGCAACAAGATCAAGTATTTTTTTCATATCCCTTTGTTGATTAATCAAAACAAAGACTTAGCTAACACAGCTAATGAGCTACATTCAATTCTTGCATATTTTATAATATTCTTTATAACCTTGCATATACTTGGTGCTTTAAAACACATATTTATAGATAAACAAAACATTTTTAAACGCGTTATATAGATTATATGTTAAATAGCCTCTGGAAAAAAGGAACAAATTTTCTCGGCAGTGAGTTTGCCATAATGGGTGGTGCTATGAGCTGGGTTTCAGAGAGAAACTTGGTTTCGGCAATCTCAAACGCTGGTGGTTTTGGTGTGATTGCATGCGGTGCAATGTTTCCAGATTTACTGAAAAAAGAAATCATAGAGACGCAGAAATTAACTAATAAGCCATTTGGTGTAAATCTAATTACTATGCACCCAAACTTGAGTGAGTTGATAGATGTGTGCATTGAAACGAAAGTAAGCCATATAGTACTTGCCGGTGGAGTACCGACAAAGTCTAGTATAGAAAAAATCAAGAATGCGGGCATTGAAGCTATGTGCTTTGCACCAGCATTAAGCCTTGCGAAAAGGTTAGTAAAAATGGGAGTAGATGCGTTAATAATAGAAGGAATGGAAGCAGGTGGGCACATAGGTCCAGTTAGCACTTCTGTTCTTGCACAAGAGATATTGCCTCATTTTAAAAATGAACAAATACCAATGTTTGTTGCAGGTGGAATAGGAAGAGGCGAAATGATAGTTAATTACCTAGAAATGGGAGCAAGTGGCTGTCAAATAGGCACATTATTTGTCTGCACTAATGAATCAATTGCCCACAAAAATTTTAAAGAAGTATTTATTAAATCAGCCGCGCGTAATGCAATACCTTCTGTACAGATAAGTGCTGATTTTCCTGTAATTCCAGTAAGAGCTATAGCCAATAAAGCAAGCGATGACTTTGTGAAGCGTCAAAAAGAAGTTATTGATGAATACCAAAAGGGACACATCTCAAAAGAAGACGGACAGCTCGAGATAGAAAAATTCTGGGCTGGAACTTTAAGAAGAGCAGTGATTGAAGGAGATATTGAAACGGGATCTTTAATGGCCGGTCAAAGTGTTGGCATGGTTGATAAGGAAAAGCCTGTAAAAGAAGTGATAGATATGTTAGTTCAACAGGCAAATAATTATATTGAAAACAAATAGTTAGCAAATTGACGCATAATAGGGCATAATTGCCCAGTTTTAATGCAAAATTAATGCTATAGAGGTATCTATACATTTTATTTGTATGGAGGAATTCTATGTTTAATTCATATGGCAAAGTGTTAGCTAATCCCCCTAAGAAAAAGGGTTCTAATGGAAAATCTAGTCCGGTTAAAGGAGGAAAAGATGTTAACTTATTATTATACAACACTATATATACAAAGGTAACAAAAAAAACACATAATCATGAAAGCCCAAAAAAAAATGGAGATGGGACTCTCAAAAAATGCATAGAGTTGTTTAAGAAAGAGGCTGACCCTGAGGTATTAACTAAATTAGAAAAATCGCTGAGAGAACGAATTGAATTAGAAAAATCACCGGAAAAACAAGAGGAATATCAAAAACATTATAAGTATTATATCGAAAACTTTCTTCCTGTATTGAAAGATGAAGTAATAAAATCAGAAGCACTAGCCGTATCTACAGTATTTGACAATAAAATAGAACAATCACAAAGACCACAAACAAAAATAGTAAAAACAATTTTGGATATTACTAACAGGAGCAGCAATAAAGATCATTTTAGTAGCACTATTCAAAATCAAAGCGATCGCAGAAATAGTCAAACCAATAGCCATAGTGTAGAAACTTCTGAACCCAATAGCGGTAGTGGTTCAGATAGCGGAGTAGGCTCACATAAACTATTAGCAACAAGCACTTCATCTCAAGAAAGTTTAAACTCAATATTAAACTCTGCTGAAGAAGAAGATAATGGTTTGCAATCAGAGGATAAAGGAGAGACAAAATTAGCACATCCAACCAAAACAAGGCTCAAAGGGCCAAGCGGACAGAGATCTCCTTCTAAACATCATGAGAAAATTGAAGATCAAGTTGAGAAAGAGTCACCACAGGTATCATCCCAGTGCTTGACACTGGGATCCAGAGAAAAAGAAAATACGGACCTAAGTGGTCAGACTATTCAAGTAACAGGCAGTCAGGCAAAAGATCCTGTGAAATTCGAAGAAAAAGAGGACAGAGAAAATGCCACTCCAATCGTGCAAAAACCTTCTGCAAATAGAAATAATAGCGAAAGTACGTCACCTAAAAAACAACCCAATAACAGAAATCTTCATGTTGCATTTGCAGCTGGTTGTGCTCTTCTAGCAGTGGGGTGTCTTGTTGCAGCAGCAATAGCAAAATCAGGAATATTGTGTGTCATAGGAGCAGTATTTGCTATAGCGGCAATAACTACATGGTGTTTAACCCCTTCAAGTGAATTAACATCCACTAATTTAAGCCCTCTTGTTGATGGTAAACGGCGGTAAAAATTAAATATGTGTTACTTGTAGTGAACAAGTAAATTCAACTCTTGCCTGTTGATGTAAAAGTTGTTATAATTAAGTGGTGTTTAAAAGGTATTTAGTTGATGCATATTCAATTGAATAAAATTTTGGCTATTATAGCCCTGTTAAGTTTCATTTTTATGTCATATCCTAGCAAAGCAAGCTCGGTGAGTGATGAATTAAAAGATATACAAAAAACGGTAAAAAGTTTTATTTCTTCATTTTTGGTTAAAGATACTGTAGAAAATATGAGTCCTTCAACAATTATAGGATTATGTATAGCTGCAGTGATACTTGCAATAGTGTTCAGAGGTCTGATCTTTTTCATGATAATGTTTGGTGTACTGGTCATGATGTTTGGTAGTACAGAAAAAGCAACAGATTATTTAAAAGAAAAGTTTAATTTTACAAAAGATTTAAAGTCTGTTGTTCCAGAGCAGAAAAAGACTGATAAAAGCGATTAAGTATTATTTGTAGTATTTTTATATTTTTTAATTATCTTTATTGAATACACATGATGTTGTATGCAACTAAAAGTACCAGCTATTAACTCTAAGCTTGAAAAAAAGAACAACTCGGCATTACTAGAGAGCATTGATCTAGATTTTATTCCTTATGCTTGCCATTACGATGAAGGAACCATACTAACAAAACAGGGGGAATTGTTAAAAATAATCAAGTTAGAAGATTATTCTTCTGCTGATAACTACAGCGACCTTAGAACTGAAATTAGAAAAAGCATATCAAAAAACATTAATAGCCTATACTTTACCGTTTGGATTCATACTGTGAGAAAGTGCAATAAACTAAGCTTGCAGTGGAATCAAACTAAAGACTTCTCTGATAAGCTACATTCAACGTGGTTTAATAAACTAACTGATAGTAAATTACAGTATATAAATGAATTATACATTGTGATATTGTTTAGCGATTTTGGCAAGCACGCGAATAATTCATTTTTTTTTAATAGAGTAAAGAATAAGCATAAGCTATCTTTACAGGAAAAACATCAGGAATTACAAAAAATAACTAACTTAATTCAAAATGATTTAGAGCCTTTTGGAGCTAAAAAGCTGGGCCTAAGGTTTAGTGAGGGTAAAATATATTCTGAAATGACAGAGTTTCTCCATTATATTGTTACGTTAACGCACAAAGAGTATCCAATATGTGAAAGGAATCTGTCGCAGCATGTTAAAAATTTAAAGGTAGCTTTCGGCTTCAATACGTTTCAAACAACATTTGAAGATCAACAGAAGTTTGGTTCTATTTTTTGCATAAAGGAATATCGGGAAATCCCCTTGGGAAATATAGACAGGTGCTTGCAACTTGACTCTGAGCTTATTATTACGGAAATAATGATATTTACTAGTAATAACAAAGCAGTAAAAGAATTCAAAAAACAAATTAATATGCTGCAAATCAGTGAGGACAATACCTTACTTCAAAACTCAGAAATAAAGGAAATAATAGAACTTGAAAAAACTTCTGCTATGAACTTTTGTCAACAGAAAATTATTTTTACAATCTTTACAGATGATAAGAATAGATTAGCTAAAAATATCAGCGATCTATCCTCCATAATGTCATTAGTTGGCTTAATGATGTTCAGAACTGATCTTCATATGGAAAATCATTTTTGGGCGCAGCTTCCTGGAAACTTTGCTTTTGTTACACAACCGAAAAACATATTAGAAAAATATGCTTGCAGCTTTGCTATGCTGCATGATTTTACGTCAGGCACATTAAAAGGAGGAAGGTGGAAAGAAGCAGTAACGGTCTTTTTTTCAAAAAAAGGAAGCCCTTACTTCTTTAATTTTCATGGAAAAAAAAACAATGGTCACACTACAATACTTGGAGCTCCAAATTCGGGCAGAACCTCACTAATTAATTTTTTACTGTCAGAGTCAAGAAAATTTAATCCCAGAATTATCATATTGGACAACACTGGAAAATCGATAATTTTTACTAAAGCAGTAAGTGGTAAATATTATATAATTGATTCGAAATATAAAGATAAAAGCTTGAAGCTTAATCCACTAAACATTGAAGATAATGCTTCCAATCGCAATATGCTGATTGAACTGATCAAAAGAATGGTAGCCGATACGAACTTAATAGATATAGAAGAAAAGATAAAAAAAATTGTGGATTCTATATTTGCTATACCAAGGGAATTGCGTTCTATTTCACAAATTTCTGAAGTGCTTCTTCTATTAGGCGGTAAAATAAGTAAATGGTGCAGTGATGGTGAGTTTGCTTACTTATTTCAAGATGGTGATGAATCAGATATTGACTGGGAGGTAAAAACTATATCTCTCAACACTGCAAATCTCACAAAACAAAAAGAATGTATGTCCGTGATACTTTACTATTTTTTATATTCTTTTGAGGCAAAATGTGACGGTTCACCTGCAATACTTGTTTTGGATGAAGCATGGGAAATAAGTAGTATTTTTCCTACAGAGAAAGAGTTTGACAACTGGATGCAAAGAATGACGGAATTAAATGTCGTGGTAATTCTAAGTACTGAAAACTTAAACCTAGCATTTGCTAGCAAATTTACTCAATATTTAGATAAACATGTTGATACAAGAATTTTGATGCCGAACATAAATGCAAATAGATTATACATGAAAGCATTTTCTCTATCCAAAGAGGAGCTGAATATAATCCTGCAAACGCCAACGCAGGAAGGTTTATTCTTAATAAAACAGTATAAAGGGTTAGTAACTTTAAATTTAGATTTGAAGAATATGCAAGAAATACATGTACTTTCAGCTAATAAAGAGACTATAAAGTATATGTATGAATCAATAAAGGAAAGAGGAGAAAAAGTTAATAAGTGGTTACCGGTGTTTTATGGGAAGTGTAAAGCTTAAAGCCAAATTTTTTTTTCTAGTATTAATTTTGCTAGGTGCAAATAATGGATATTCTGATATTTGCAAAGATATACGTTTTCATACTGATGCTGAAGCTACAGGAAGCTCAATAGGAAAAGGTTTTGTGAACTTCTTTACTGGCAAGTGGGGTGATTTAAAATTTGATCCTCATTTATTAAAAGAAATTAAAGTAACGACAGTGAAAGATCAAGGAATTGATGGTTATTTTAATCCAAAGATTCAAGTTTGCGACTACGAAGGAGGTAATTGTTATATATTACCCAATAAAACATCATGCCAACAGATATACGGAACGCAGACAAACGGAGCTGGAATTTCTGCAGCAGTTTTTATCGATTGGGAAGAAGATACAATATTAGATGGTGAAAAAATTAAGGAAGGAATTGCGAAAGGTCTTGAATGGGAATGGGTAGACAATGTAACTAAAGAAGAGCAAGAAAAATTTGCTAAATCCCCTAAGATATGTGTTTGTAGCCAAAAAGCAGCCTGTATGGGAGGTTTTTTCTCATATTTTTCTAAAATGGGTGAAGGAGCAAATATTTTCCGTCCTGGAGATATGGCAAATACCTGTGATACTTGCTATCAAACAAAGGTGAAATGTGCTCCTGTGCCACTTGCACCTGGCCCCCCTCCATTTTGCGAGCAACTTGCGATGTCACCTCCACAAGTTAGAATTGTCCCTATAACAAATGAAGATAATGATTATTTTAGTCCAAGAGTTGAAGTAATGATTAGTGGACTAGAAAGAAAATACCTGGATTTTCAAGAAACTTCACATAAAGTTGGAGATGGTAAGGGTACTACCTATTACTTTGAAACTTATAGAAAAAAAGATCAGCTCTGTGCTGAATACCGTGGTACTGAAAGAGAAGAGTCTAAAAGAAGGTTACAATTTCCTGCTCGTTGTTTCCCAGCACCTCCTGCTCCAGAGCTTAAAGAAGTGAGTATACCAAAACCTGAGGAGGGTAAGGATGAAAATACACTAAAAGTAAAAATTAAGATGAGTGCAAATGCCTGTAATGGATCAGGTATGATCTATAGTGGTGATCTCTGTACTTTTTATGTTAACACTGGTTCTCCGACAAACATTGGCCCTCTGTCTTTGAAAGTAGTAAAACCGAGAATAGTTAGAAAAACAACTAATAGTGATAACAATGAAAGTAATATTACTGATATTATAGAAGGTATATTGAGAAAGAATCCTCAGCTTAAAGTTTTAGAACAATATGGGCTTACTCCTAATATTGGGATCCAGCTTCCTGATGGTAAGGATCACAGTATAACAAATTCCATGGAAGACAATGGAATCGGATCTACTAAGTGGGAATTAGATAATATGGGACAACCAAAAATAGAAGTAAGATATACGAGAGTAAGAGACCAAGAAAATTCTAAAAGTAAAATGCTTTGCCTTTCTGGTTGGCAGCCAGAACCAGAAGAGTTTGTTCTTGAGAGAGATGGTAAGATAATACCACTAAAATCAGTGGGAACAAGGTATATTAAATATAATGCTGTTTACTCAAAGAAATCAAATCAGTTCTATTATCTTCCAAACAAGGAAAATAAAATAGCCGACCTCTTAAAAAGACCTCAAAGTCAATTGGATACAATAATATTCAATAAGCTAGGATATATTTTCTTTCCTGAAGAAAATAAGCAGGAGAAGGGAAAATGCAATTACTGTGTGGATGAAGGTAAAGGTGAAAAAATAGATGACTATTTTATGCAAAATAAAGTCAAAGTAGTATACAAATTGACAGGTACAGATGTAGAGCATGAGGAGGAATGTAAACAAGGTCATGATGGCTGTACTTGCCCTGACAATATATGTCGTCGCTCAACAAAGTATAAAAATAAAGGTGGTGAATACTTCTTTTTAAAATCTTTAAATGGGTTGGAATATCAAGAAGTACCAATAAAAGCAAACAGAACAGAAATTTTTTATGCTGATAAATTGTGTAGATTTGACTTGGCAGGTTTAAAAAATAGATTGCGTGAAATAATAGTAAAGCAATTGAAAGATAAGAAACAGAAACTTGAAGAGAGTAGTCGAGGATCTTACGATCTTAGAGGTGGTTATACAAATGACTTATCAAGATATGATTATGTTGAAATAGAAGCGTGGGGAGGCGGTGAAGCAGGTCACATACAAGGTACACCTAGTGGCTGCAAAGATACTAACTGTTCCACTGAAAATAGACCAGGAATGCCAGGAGATTATATTAAAGCTAAATTGAAAATTGATCCTAATTATCCTATAATTAAAGTTGAAGTTACAGAGGGTGGTGGTGGACAAGAAGACTTTTTATCAAATAAAGATGGTGGACCAACTTTCATAAAAATGTGTAAGGACATTTCAGAAGGTAATTGCAAATCATTAATCACAGTTGCTGGTGGAGGTACTTCTAGGACATATGCTGGTAAAGATTATAAAGAGACAATAATTCATAAACCAGGTTTAAAATTAGAAGAAACAATCATAAAAGGAATTGAATTGAATTCTACTGACGATAATAAAATAACATATATAGAAGATGGTGAAATAAAATATAAAACAGTAAGTAGATGTAATAACGCAAACAGAAATATATATGGTGCAGGTGGCTGTATTAATAGAAGTGGTAGCGGTAAAAATTATAGTAAAGGTTTCCCTGGTTATGTGAAAATTAAACCTATGCTCAATGAAATTGACGAAAGTAAAATAAATAAAATAAATGATGCTATTGAGAAAATGATACAAAACCCAAATGGTATCAAAAGTATTGATAATTCTTGGATAAATAAACTTGATGACAAGATCATCGATACAATTAGAGAAGAAATTAAAAAAGAATTGTTAGGATTGTGAGTCAAAAATTTTAGAGCTATCGTCTAAAATGACTATAGATTCAATTTTTGCTTCTTGTTTTAATAATTAATTAAAATAAATCACGTATGCATTTGCTGTTCAAATTTAATTGCTGTACTTTAACAAAAAGGTATGGCCAATGTAAGGAGAGGTGCTTTATATCTCTAAGGAATAAAATTTCTGAGTTAATAGAACAACAATTTAGCATTAAATACCATGACAATTATTTGGCTTACACTATACATAAATGGGCTGCAAGTGAAATATCTGATTCCATTGCTCTCTGTATAATTGGCTGTGGTGATTGCAAGGTCAGATATCAAAATATCGCGGATTCATTCAACATAACAAAAGAAGAAATTGACCAAAGCGATATTGTAAACATAGAAAGTAAAATAAAAAGTGAAGCTACAAAAAAAGGTGGTAAATTTTCTGAGTTGATCTCTAAGTTTGATCAATCGTTAAAAGAACAGAGTGAAGAGTCTATTATACAAATTTTAGATTCATCCGCTGAGGAGATGTTAAAGAGTTTTTGTAACAGCACTGCATGGCAAAACAATTCTCCAGAGCCTCAAGAACCCTCTGCTTCATCTGAAGAGTATGCTACAAAAGGTTTAGAAACTAGTGTTAATCCAGATCCTTTTCCAACCTAATCAACCCCATATATGTGCTCTTTTTGTACCCATGCTTTGCGTTTTTGGGTAGAAAGAGAACACCACTCTTTGTTGCACTTTTCTATTTTTATTACAACAAACTTGTCTATTTTCATAGTAATCTTGCTGTCTGCACTCTGTTTTTGATATCCATAAGTATCTTCTTTTACAATCGCGTAGCGCTTATCACTAAGCAGATTGCCTTTTATCCATCCGCAATCTTCATCTATATCGCAGACCTTTTTCCAACTCTCAAACTCTTCTATCACTTTCAGGGGCAGATTTTTGCAAGTGTATATCCATTTTACAGGATAGTGGAATCCTGGTCCTGTTCTCATGTTGATTTTGTTTGATTTTGTTGAAACAAAGTTATTTGCAGACAAGCTAGGGCTAAATAATAAAAACAATAGGATAATAGTAGATCTATTTCTGAACCAAGATCCCAGTGTCACGCACTGGGATGACGTGAGGGATAGTGTAACAGACTTATTCATCATAATTCACGATTAGATTGACATAAGATAAAGAGTAAATTAAAAATTGAATAGATTTTTAATTTATAATAAATGCCTATAGAAATATTAATGCCTGCTCTTTCTCCAACAATGAGCAAAACTGGGGGGAAAATTGTAAAGTGGCATAAAAAAGAACAAGACAAAGTTGAAGTAGGCGATGTCATTGCTGAGATAGAGACTGATAAAGCCATAATGGAATTTGAATCCATAGATGAAGGAGTTCTGACAAAAATTTTAGTGTCGGAAGGAACAAGTGGCGTGCCTGTAAATCAACTGATAGCTCTAATGCTAGAAGAAGGGGAAGACAAGAATTCACTTGATAACTATATTTCAGCTTCTGCTACTAATATTGAAGCTAAGGAGGGAGTCGAAGCCAACCCTTCGATACCAACCAATTCTTCAACGTCATCTAACCCTTTGATGTCATCCCAGTGCTTGACACTGGGATCTAGAAAAGAAGAAGATACTAAAACAACAGAAGGTAGGGTAAAGATAAGTCCTCTAGCTAAGAAAATAGCTCAAAATGAAGGGGTTAATGTAAAGCAACTAAAAGGTACAGGACCATATGGTCGTATCATTAAAGCTGATGTATTGGAGTCTTTAGGCAGTGGTATACGCACTGAAAGTCCTGAGGAAGATACCATAGTTGAAGTAAGCAACATGCGTCAGGTAATAGCGCAGCGCCTGATTAAATCCAAACAGAATGTTCCACATTTTTATTTAACTGTAAACTGCCAGGTTGATAAGTTAATATCGTTAAAAAACGAGATTAACTCAGCAGATGAAAATAACAAAGTAACAATTAATGACCTAATCATAAAAGCTGCAGCTTTCAGCATGAAAAAATTTCCTGACATAAATTCTTCGTGGATAGATAATAAGATACTGAGATATGCAAACATAGATATTTCAATTGCTGTAGCACTTGAAGATGGGCTAATTACCCCTATAGTAAAAAATGCCGATAAAAAGGGTATTTTATCTATATCAAAAGAAGTGAAAGATTTAGTAAGCAGAGCAAGATCTGGAAAATTGAAACCTGAAGAATTTCAAGGAGGAGGGTTTACTATCTCCAATTTAGGCATGTTTGGTATAAAAGCTTTCAGCGCTATAATCAATCCGCCGCAATCTTGCATTATGGCAGTTGGTGCATCTAAAAAGCAACCGATTGTTATAAATGACAAAATAGAAATAGCAGAAATAATGACAGTAACGCTCTCTGTTGACCACCGGACAGTTGATGGAGCATTAGGAGCGAAATTTTTAAACGCTTTTAAGCATTATATAGAGAATCCTCTAGTGATGCTTATTGAAACTGCGGTAACCTGTTAGCATTGTTATTATAAAATTCATATCTCTCAATTTATACTTTTATTAGTTAATAAGGTTTAGAGGTAAAAAAATGACTGATACAAAAATACAACAATCTAGTATATCTTTTGCTGCTGCACGATCAAAATTTTTGAACGGTACGCTTCAAACACTAATTCTAGATTAAGGAAGGAAGAAAGTATAGGAAATGGAAGGCTTTTTGGATTTTACGGAATAGGAAATGAGAGTAGAAAAGATATGAACCAAGAAATTAACAGGAGATCTATGGCGAGTATGTTCAATTTCAAGTCTATTTTTGAGGTAGCCAAAAACCGTCTCAATGATGGA
>JAITXQ010000061.1 GCA_031284675.1 Rickettsiales bacterium
CAAAACAGTTTTGTTATATCTTCCATGGGTAACCTCATCTATTTTTTTTGTATTTGTTGAGTTTACCCTACTCTCCTGCCTTTTCTATTCTCTTTTTAATCCAGAATTAGCGTTTGAAGGAGTAACTTTTTATTCAAATAATGGTTATGCAAGAAACGAAATTAGTTAAATTTTTCACCAATCTAAAAAAAAGGCAAAAGAAGCCCCGTGGTGGTTGGCTATTTACTATGTACTAAAATATCGGCATTTTTTATTCTAACGCTACGGCTGCTTTTGTGCAACTAATCTAACGTTAAGAAATTTACTAAGCAGGAAAAAAGGCAAAGAAACCCCAGAGTGGCTAGTATTCAAATTCTCCCTTGTCAATTTGATGTTCTTTACTGTCTTAAACGCTTTGTAAGCGCGTTTCGGCTTATATAAGTAAAAACCTAGAAATTTTATAAAGACATACGGTGCACATAGTGCGAAAAATTAAACATGAGACGCCAAATACATTAAGTTTTTTGTCATTAATCCACTGCAGAGATTGCGAAGATAAATAAATAGCTTCTCTGCCATGATAAGGGGGCTGGCGGAGTTTGTCAAGCGGTTTTTTGCAATATCAGGGGATAATTTCGACCATAAATCTCTACCAATAAATTTTAACAAAAATACTTTAGTGCATTTTCAAAAATGAGCATTCCGTCACCATATTTTGGCAGAGCAATACCTAAGCGCTTGCACTTCTCTTTTTCAATTGGCCAATTGTCCTGCTGAGTAAAAAATATTCCCCTTTCTGGGTGAGGCATTAAAGCTAGCATTCTTCCACTTTTATCCGATAAAGCTGCCAGGTCATATGTGGACCCATTTGGATTATAAGGAAATTGCAGATTGGCGTAGTTACCATTTTCATCGATATAACATAACGCAACAGAATTATCTTCAATCAATTGATCCAAAGTGCTTTGATCCATAAAAAACTTACCTTCTCCATGAGCAATAGGAAGATATAGTTCATTCAGGCTCCGTAACCAAACAGAATTACTTTGTGAGTTAACTTTTACTCTAATCCAACGGCATTGATAATTGCCTATATCATTATGGATTAAAGCTAGATTAGAGAATTCTGGAATTAACTTAACCAATATTTGACAACCGTTACATATTCCTATAACAAGCTTATCCTGAGATAAGAATTCTTGCAATTCATCAGCAAGATTATTTTTAATGCGTAAAGCAAACGCATTACCAGCACCAGTGTCATCACCATAGGAAAAACCTCCTGGAATTGCGAGTATATTGCTTGACTTCAGTTCACTTGGATTATCTATAATCTCGTTGATGTGAACGATTTTAACTTGAACATTACTTAGATTAAGTTTTCTGCTGCATTCCATAAATGCAAATGCAGTTTCTTTTTCACAATTTAAGCCATAACCAGATAGGACTGTGATTTCCATGAGTTGCTAAAAATTAAAAAATTCAAATTTCTTTTTTACAAAATTTGCTACTAAATTTAACGCAAACAATACCAATAATAAAGCTATAATTGCGATAGCAGCAAGTTCGACAAATGCAATTTCAGGACTGCTTGACCATATATATATTTGTACAGGTAAAACAGTTGCTGGATCAAAAAAAGATTTTGGAGTATCGGCTATAAACGCTACCATACCTATCATAAGTAAAGGGGAAGATTCGCCTAAAATCCTTGCAATTGCAAGCACAGCACCATGTATTATTCTTGGTAATGCAATTGGTAGAGAGTGGTCTAATATAACTTTGATATGAGGCGCTCCAAGAGCAAAAGCTGCATCTTTTATTACAATAGGAACATTTGCAAAAGCATTTTTTGTTGCAATAATAATGTTAGGTAACATCATAAATGAAAGAGTCATGCCGCCGACAAGCGGAGAAGAACGAGGCAACCCAAATATGCCAAGATAGAGAGTTAAACCTACTACGCCGAATATTATCGAAGGAACTGCAGCAAGATTATTGATACTAATTTCTACAATATTGGTGATTAGCCTATTTTTAGGCATAAATTCATAAAGATAGATGCCCGACATAATTCCTATTGGTAATGCTAATGCTAAGCACACTATAATTGTCATTAGTGAGCCAATAAGCGCTCCTAAAATTCCTGCATTTTCAGGTTCACGAGAGTCAGATTTAAGGAATAAAGACTTATTAAAAAATTTCCTCACCCTTCCCTTTTCTTTTAGCCAGTCAAGTAATTTAGCATAATGATTGTCTAAATATTTATCTTTATTTATTGAGTTGATTATGCTTGATGCGATAAACCATATTTCATGCTTATAACTATCTTTTGTTTGTTTCGTAAAAAAGCTTTCTAGCTCTTTGTAAGAATTACGACTTAAAATTTCGTCACTGTCTTTAAAATCAGTTCCTTCAAATACCTTACGTAAAGAATCGTTGAGTAAGTTAATAGACTTATATCGCAAATCACTAGGATTATTCGCCAAAGCAAAATCAGCGTTTATCTCAACTGGTAATAAAATTTTCGTTACTGTTAAGGCGCTATAAGAGTTGACCAATATGCTTAATAATATACATATAGGACAACCAAGCGATATAACTAGTGCCGTGAAAGAGCAAAAGCGTAATGCTCTGTTCTTTTTATTTTTCCTTTTTATACGAACATGTACACGACTAGATTGAAGTAACTTAAGGAACTTTTTCTTTACATTCATTTTACTTCAAATTGCTCATAGCTAGTCTAAATGAGACTTTCTGATTTAGACTAGATCCCAGTATCACGCTACTTGGATGACAGGAAAAAAGGCACTGTGATGACACCATTAATATCATTCTCCATTGTACCTACTTAGATTTCTTTTTAACATAAGTGGTACGCTCTTTGATTCTTGCAGCTTTTCCAAAGAGTTTGCATAGATAATACAGTTTTGCTCTACGAACCTTTCCTTTTCTTGTCACTTGCACTGAAACTAATGCAGGAGAATAAACAAAAAATTGAGACACTATACTCTCTCCATGGCTTACTTTTCTGACCGCAAAAGAAGAATGTAATCCGCGACTTCTTTTTGATATGCATGCACCCTCAAATATCTGTGTACGCTCACTTGCACCATCAACTACCTTAAAAGTGACTTTCAAATCATCGCCAGGACGAAATTCTGGTACTTCTTTAGCTAACACTTGCATTTGTTGTTTATTGAACTTTTCAAGTAAATTTGTCATTTATCTCTCCATCTAATAATTCAGGCCGACGCTTTTTTGTTACAACTTGAGACTGTTTCTGCCTCCAATCACTTATTTTTTTGTGATTACCAGATAACAGAATCTCAGGCACTTTATGTCCTTTCCACTGTTCAGGTCTAGTATATTGAGGGTACTCAAGCATACCGCCACTATAACTAAAACTTTCTTCAGTAATACTATCGGAATTATTTACTACACCTGGAAGAAGCCTAATGCATGCATCAAGAACCACCATTGCAGCTGGCTCACCTCCTGAAAGTATATAATCTCCGATACTTAACTCATAAGGAGTATACGCATCAATTATTCTTTGGTCAATACCTTCAAATCGACCACACAATATTGTTATACGAGGAAATTCTAATAATTCTCTGGCAATGCTTTGATTGAACTTGGTTCCAGATGGAGTCATGTAAATAAATTTAGTGTTTTTATGAACAGAAAATACATTATCTAGCGCATTACCAACTACATCAGGGCACATAACCATCCCTGCTCCGCCTCCATATGGAACATCATCTACTGTTGAATGTTTACCTTTAGCAAAAGAACGAATATTCACCACTTCAAGGTCCCATATTTTTTTTTCTAACGCTCTTCCGGCAAGAGAATAGTTCAAAAATCCAGGAAACATTTCTGGAAATATGGTTAATATTGTAACACTAAATGTCATTGGCAAATTTGTAGCAAGCTAAACGGTAAATTGATATAATATTATAATATACAGTTAAATTAGTCATGTCATCGAATAAAATCATCTATGAAGGTAAAGCCAAGTCTATTATTGAAACTGAAGATCCATCAACTGTAATACAGTACTTTAAAGATGATGTTACAGCTTTTAATAAGGAAAAATATGAAATCATTGAGGGTAAAGGGACAATTAACAATCGTATTAGCGCTTTTATCATGGAAAAACTTGAGAAAGCAGGAATTAGCACGCACTTTATAAAAACTCTGAATGAAAGAGAGCAGCTAGTCAAAAAACTCAAAATCATACCTCTTGAAGTAGTAGTAAGAAATATTGCAGCTGGCAGTTTTTGTAAACGTTTTAATATAAAAGAAGGTGAGAAGCTTACATCTCCTATAATAGAGTTTTTTTATAAAAATGATGACCTAGCTGACCCAATGGTAAATGAAAATCACGTACTGTATTTTGATTGGCTATCTAGCAAAGAAATGGATGAAGTTAAAACTACAACTTTAAAGATCAACGAAATCCTAATTGATTTATTCTCAAATGCAGGCATAGATTTAGTTGATCTCAAGTTAGAATTTGGTAGGTTGATAAATGATAGTACAAAAATCGTTTTAGCCGACGAAATCAGCCCTGATAACTGCAGGTTGTGGGATAAGGACACCGGCAAAAGCTTAGACAAAGACGTCTTTCGCTTGAATTTAGACGACTTGAAAAAAGCATACTTAGAAGTTGTGGAAAGATTGCCAGTAAAGTTATAGGTATAAGCTACCTAAAATACTATTCTATCAAGTAAGAGTTATCTCTCTCACTAAGCTTTCCAATAAGCTCAATTTTTTCTCCACGCTTTTGGAAATGACTTTTCACATCTTGTATATTTTCAGAATCTACAATTAGCACCATACCAATGCCACAATTAAATGTTTTTAACATTTCTTTCTTCTCTATTTTTCCTTCTTTCTCTAACCATAAAAATATATCAGGCCATTTCCAAGAATTAACATCTATGTCTGCAAATAAATCTTCAGGAAGAATTCGCGGAATATTGTCTACCAAACCACCACCCGTGATGTGCGCAATACCTTTTATTTGTGACATGATAGGCAGCAAAGAATCAACATATATTTTTGTTGGTTCGAGCAACACTTCTTTCCAAGGCTGATTATTCCATGGAGATGAGTCGTTATAATTTATACCTAAGCTTTTAAAAATATGGCGCACCAAAGAAAATCCATTTGAGTGAATTCCTTTTGATTCTAAGCCGACTATATAGTCACCTTCCTTCATAGCGTTACATTTTGGAAGAATTTTACTTTTATCAACTACTCCAACCACAAACCCTGCAAGATCATAGTGATTGCTACCATACATTCCAGGCATTTCTGCAGTTTCTCCGCCAACCAATGCTATTTTAGCTTGCTTACACCCCTCTGCAATACCGCGCACTACAGACAATAAAACGTCTTTACTCAAAATACCTGTTGCAAAATAATCGAGAAAAAATAAAGGTGTTGATCCTTGTGCAAGTAAGTCATTCACACACATTGCAACTAAATCTATACCTACAGTATCATGTTTATTTACTTTTTGGGCTATTAACAGCTTTGTGCCTACTCCATCAGTTGAGGAAACGAGTACTGGATGATCGTACTGCTTACTTAACGCAGCAAAATCAAATAGCGCAGAAAATGAGCCCACTTCGCTTATTACTTCTTCTCTAGTAGTTTCTTGAGCAATAGGCTTGACTTCTTTTATTAACTTATTATATAGTTCAAGGTTTATTCCTGATTTAGTATAGGTGTTCATAACCCTTTTATAGATTTTACAATTATTAATACTATATTAATGCTTTGATACAAAAAATGCAACAAATCTTTCTCGCAATTGACTATCATATGCTTACTGATATAGGGTAACTTAAATCATTTATAATCGTCTAATGAGCAAAAACATCAAAAACATACTGTTAGTAACAGAGTTACTATCAGGACGACTGCTTCATGACTTTGCTAATTCTATGAATGGAATAATGTTTGGTTTAGAAGAGTTTGAAGCAGGCGATGAGAATGATGCTGATGCGCAGAAGGAAGCATTGTCGCTGCTTAAAGAAAGTTCTGATGATTTAATATATAAACATAAAGTTATGAAACAGGCATATTCTTCTTCAGCAGATAATCTTAGTTTTGGTCAAACCAAATTGAATATTAAAAAGTATTTACTAAAAAAAAAATAAAACTCACATGGAAAACAGATGCATATCCTGCAAAAGGTGAGGAAGGTCTAGTTGAAAAGATAAATAAGATAATTTCTAATATGGTACTAACTATAGCCAGTGCAGTGGCGGAAGTTGAGCGAATGTCTGTTTTATTAAGTCAAGTAAAAAATAAAACGCTATTAACTATACAAATTTTAAATGAGCACAAACCAATAAGCAAATCATTAGTGTACAAATTAAGCAAAAAAAATGATACTAATTTAAACACAAAAGATATTAATATTTATATGACTTCTTTATTACTAGAGCACTATAACACTGAAATGCATTGTATTTGTGAAAATAATTTGCTGGAAATAAGTTTAGCTATAACTTAATACAACTTTGTATTTTGTGAAAAGCATCTAACGTTGTAAGCTTGAGCGTTAAATGAAGAAGGGAAAAGTTCTGTGAAACAACTTAAATATAAAATCTGTAGTCAACCCCTTTTTGAAGGTTATAGGCTGTCAGAAATACTTAAATAATTAGATTCTAACTCTGTATTAATAAGGTTAGCATCGGACAGATAAAACCTGTCAAACCAGAAAGAAACTCCTATTTTCTACTTTTTTGAATTGACCTTACCCAGAAAAAGTAGAGAGAAAGTTAAAACGTTTTTTCAAAGAGGTGTAATATGACAAATAGAAGAGAATACACAGCAAAATTTAAATTAGAAGCTGTTAAGCTGGTTAAAGAAACAGGTCAAGCAAGTACAAAAGTAGCAAAAGATCTAGGTATAGATGGCAGTATGTTAAGTAAATGGGTAAGAAAATATGATGGAAAAATGTCTGAGGCATACGCATTTCCAGGCAAAGGAAAATTAGCTCCTTACGACAAGGAA
>JAITXQ010000027.1 GCA_031284675.1 Rickettsiales bacterium
GTATGGCCATTGTTGGTGCTGCAATGCGTAAGCTACTCCATATCATTTTCGGTATCCTGAGATCCAAAAGTACTTTTAATCCTGACCATATCAAAAACTACAGGGCTAGGAGATTGACTGAAGGTTTAGTAATTTAAAATCAAAAAATGCTTCCATTCTATCTTATGTAAAGTGGTACCTTATACAAATTTATTGAATGTAATTGGTTAGTGTATATATTGATAAGTAAATTAGTTTTATACATACAAAACAACAGAAATTTACTTATCAATATATGCATTAACTATAATCTGTACACCGCTACACAGTTAGAAGTACTTTTTGATTTTACAATACAGCTTAGGCAATTTAGATTCAATTTTTATAATTTTCTTGTTGACTGGCAAGACGGTATCTTCTCTTTCTCTACTTTTTTGGGTAAACCTAAACAAGAATAAAGTAGAGCTATATAATGGTCTATTAAGTAATATTTGCTAGGAAAGAAGTATTGATATAGATAATTAACTAATTTCAGACAATCATAGGCAATTGCAATGCTTTCAAATTATGAGTGATCTTCAGGTGGTAATGAAGAATGGTGCGATGATATTAGCCATCTATTATTATCCCACCTGTAAGTAAATGTGTAACGGGCACGTAACTCCTTTCCACCTTTGGGCCTAAAAGTATATAAACCTGTATCAATTGCCTTATTACATCCAATTGTTATAGTGTGTGAGTCAATTTTTGCAGTTGGATATTTAGTCAAAAAGTTTTTAAAATAATCAACACGCTGAACACTAGTTATTCTAGGGTCAGAGGATAAAGTTGGCAGTAGTACTGCATCATTAGTGTAGTTTGCATCAACCTGATAAGCATCACCAGTCTTTAGCGAATCATTCCAACGATCAAACAACGCTTCAATATCCTGATCATTCGCTTTGACACAACTTTGACTTTTAGTAAAATTGTGAGCTACAACTACCAAGATCAGAATAACAAATAGAGAACTTAATATTAAAATAACTTTTTTTCCACATATTCTACTGTATAATATTAAAAATATTACTCTATAACACAAAAGTTATTATATTCTATTTAAGCCAGCACTAAAAAAAAGCCCCTGTAAATTATTGGGTATTACTTTTTATCATTTTACCAAATATTGTGAATAAACTTACACTAATTATCACTATCGTAATAAGTGATCCACCTGTCCCATGAATGTAACCTATTACCTTGCACATTACATCTGCTGTTTGTGTGTCAAGCGGGCAAGAGAAAATTAATATAATAGAATTTTGAGGAATTTCGTCACTATAGTACTTCCTAAAATAAGTGATAGAGCTCTATAATAGCTTGACCAACAAGAAGTAGAAGGTTATTATGTTGATGTATTCAAAATCTGAATGATGATGGAGAAGGTGTTGCACTTAAGGTAGTTTCATTCAGCTTATCATTAGGTTTTAATACCGCATATGTAATACCACCAGCAATGCATTCAATTGCCAACGCAGCAGCTATAGCTATACTAGCTATAACTAATATTGGTAATCCAACATTGGTAGCAACACATCCAATAACTACCGTCAGTGCAGCTATAACACCCAACGCAACACCAGTTTTCACTGCTTTATGTTTAATTTCTTCATTTATATATTTAGTTTCTGTTACATTATTATTCTTGATGGCATCATGCAAATTAGTTTCTGCTTCTTCTAGAAGCTGTATCACATCTTTATTCTTAGCTAAGTCTTTAGGAGTCTTGCCGTATTTGTTTTTTAACAAAGGATTTGCCCCTTTTTTTAATAGTAGTTTTACTATCTCTGTATGACCACTCTGAACAGCTGAATGCAAAGGAGTGTTTCTATTCTTATCTTGTGTATTAACATTTGCACCATAATTAAGTAGAAGTTTTACCTCCTCTATATTGTTATTCTTAATGGCATCATGTAAATCAGTCATAATTTTTCTCCCATTCAGCATAATTAATTATTTCATATTTTCTTAAAAAAGTCAACTAAAGAACAATCGTTGCCATTGTTGTAAAGGGAAATTTATCTATAAGACAGCATCTTTTTCGAATTGGATATTTTAAGAGAAATATTCTTTTCAGCGCCACAAAAAATTTGTTTATTTACTTCTTTACTTTCGCTTTGCTCTCAAAATTGTTGAAAAACCCCCTATATAATAGAGAAAAAGAGAGAAAGAGAGAAAGGTTATGAAAAGAGTTGGTGGAGGCAAGCGGGATCGAACCGCTGGCCTTCTGCGTGCAAAACAGATGCTCTACCAGCTGAGCTATGCCCCCAGATCATTTTTGTTTAAAGCATAAATCACTCAAGCTAAAATGCAAGAAATATTTATCCATTGGGCTATTGCTAAGCATTATAATAATGTGCAAATTCTGCAGGGTGTATAGAGTTCTCTATCTTCTTATGGCATAGCGGGTTTCTCACACTAACTTCTATCATCATTAATAATGCTTTCAATCTAAAATCAGATAACGTATCTACTGTAGAAATAAAATATCGAATTTGCTTTCAAAAATTTTTCTAAATCAGTCATATGTTTTTCAACTAAATTATAACTAACGCAGTATATTGTACAATTTATTTAACCACATATGAAAATTTTAGTTTGATTAAAATGGATAAAAGCTGTATTGATATTTAGTATAGCTGAAAAATGAAATGATCCCGTAGCTCAGCCGGTAGAGCAACTGACTTTTAATCAGTGGGTCGCGCGTTCGAATCGCGCCGGGATCACCAGTTATGTTTTACGAATTTCTTTCTATAGTAATTTACCACAACACAAAACCCGCCACAGTAGCCTGTTTTAACCACCTATAAACGCTAATTCTGGATTAAAAAGAGAATAGAAAAGGCAGGAGAGTAGGGTAAACTCAACAAATACAAAAAAAATAGATGAGGTTACCCATGGAAGATATAACAAAACTGTTT
>JAITXQ010000051.1 GCA_031284675.1 Rickettsiales bacterium
AGACAAAACAGTTTTGTTATATCTTCCATGGGTAACCTCATCTATTTTTTTTGTATTTGTTGAGTTTACCCTACTCTCCTGCCTTTTCTATTCTCTTTTTAATCCAGAATTAGCGTTAATAGGGCCTAAGCCTTCTTAATAAAACGTAAAAAGCCCCTTTACTACCATGCTCTTTTGTGGCCTGTTGATGGTATAGAACTATATGCTGAATTTTAGTATCATTTAACCACTTATTTAAATTATTCTTTATAGTGTCTGTTTTATCTGTTGCATTACCATGCCCCGTAATTATCAATAAACACCTATTCCCTGCTTGATAATTTTTAATAATAAAATCTATCAATTTACAGTAAGCATCCTCTACATTATAGCCATGTAAATCAAGTTTATCGCTTATAAAATATTTACCCCTATCAATTTTTGATTTTGTACTATAGTCAAGGCAAAATGATAAGCTAACATTGTTGGTGTTAAGGAAATTTTCTCGTAAGTCAAAAGTATCCTTATTAACCATAGATTTTATATTTATTTTATGATCAACTTTTAAAGTAACCTTCCCGCATTCCATTGGCTTAACATTTTTTTGCCAATCTAATTCATCATCCGACATAAACGCATTAGTTGAATTATATAATTTTACAGTAATACCTAAACATAGTAAAATATTGCTTATTTTATAAGACATACATAATATTGGCTTAATAGTACGGTGAAATCACAAAAAACTAATGAGAATTTTTGGCTGTATGGAAAGTACACCTGCATATCAGCATTAAGAAATAAAAATAGGCGGTGTATAGAACTGTTAGTAACAGAAAATTCCTATAAAGAATATGAAAAAGAAATTAGGCAATACATAGATGGTAAGGGTATTAAAGCTCAGTTAGTAGAAAACAAAACACTTAATGACGTTTTATCCAAAGGTGCTAATCATCAAGGAATTGCTTTAAAAGTTGCTCCTATCATTTATAACTTAAGCATCGAAGAAATAGCTGAAAGCTCAAACAACAGCTCTACTATAGTCATTTTAGATCAAGTCACCGATACGCACAATATTGGATCAATTTTAAGAACTTCAGCCTGCTTTAATGTCGATTCACTGGTTTTACCACATGACCATTCACCGAGTGAAAATGCATCTATTGCAAAAGCAGCAAGCGGAGCATTGGATATTGTCCCACTAATACACGTTACAAATATAGTGAAAACTATGGAGTATTTGAAGAAGGTTGGCTACTGGTGTTATGGGTTTGATTGCAATGCTAAAGAGAACATAGATGAAATAAAGAGCTTTGGAGAAAAAAGAGTGATCATTTTTGGTTCTGAAGAGAAAGGGGTACGAAGACTAGTTAAAGAAAACTGTGATTATCTTTTAAAAATACCAATGTCAAACGTAATTGATAGCTTAAATGTTTCAAATGCAGCAGCAATAGGATTATACTCCGTCTACATTAGAACAAAAATAACTGCACATAGTTGCAATAAAAAATGATTTTATGCTTGATAAAAATGTAGTTTTGTATTATAATGCATTATTAAGGGATAAAAGGAGTCATATTTATGTCTTATATGAAAAATGAACAGGATGTCCGCTCTCAAGGCGCCTATTATAGCGCTGGGCTCAGAAGTTACCTAACTAAAGTATACAATTATATGGCTTTAGCTTTGGGTGTTACAGGGCTTGTTGCGTTCCTAACAGTATTTTTTGGTCTTTTTCAAGTAATTCATTATAATCCTGTCCTGTCGCTTGTAGTAACGTTATCTCCAATAGCATTAGTATTTTACATGTCTTATAGGCTTCAGCACCTAAGTGCTCAGTCCACAGTTACTATATTTTTCTTGTTTTCAGTGTTAATGGGGCTTTCCTTGTCTTATATTTTTATAGTTTATACTGCAGAAAATATAGCAAGAGCATTTTTCATTACATCGATCATGTTTGGCTCTATGGCTTTGTATGGTAATACCACAAAAAGAGATCTTACAAGTATGGGTTCTTTTTTGATTATGGGAGTTTGGGGATTAATTATCGCATCCATAGTAAATTTATTCCTTGGAAGCAGTCCGCTCTACTTTGCAATATCATTAATATCAGTGATAGTATTTACCTTAATGACTGCGTACGATGCTCAGAGAATCAAAGACGTTTATTATAGATATAATGATGGCTCAGAAGTTGCCACTACTAAGTTGGCAATACTCGGTGCAACTAATCTTTATTTCGACTTTATTAATATATTTCTCAATTTACTTAGGTTACTTAATTTATTTAATAATAGGGATTAGATGTTCTTCTTTCTAAGGAAGGACAGTAAGAATTCTATAGTTTTCTTTTTAGTATCTTTAGTTGTGTCGATGTTATGTCTTACATATGCATCGGTACCACTATACAGTATTTTTTGTAAAGCCACTGGATATGGTGGCACAATAAAAAAAGTAACTAACACAACAGCAAACGTAACTAGTCAAAAAATCAGGGTTCACTTCAATGCTGATATAATGCCTGATCTACCTTGGGAATTTAATTCAGAAACTAATTATGTTGACGTAAACATAGGAGAACAAAGTTTAGCGTTTTATTACGCAAAAAATCTATCTGATCAGCCTTCATTTGGAATGGCAGTATATAATGTTACGCCTTTCAAAGCAGGTAAGTATTTTAATAAAATTGCATGTTTTTGCTTTAACGAACAAGTATTGCTACCAAAACAAAAAGCTGCTATGCCCATATCCTTCTATATAGATCCCGAAATAATGCTTGATGATAGCACAAAAGATTTAAGTGAAATAACTCTATCATATACGTTTTTTAAGCTTAAATAATAATTAAATTACTATATAATACACTTAATATGTCAATAAAGTATGAGTCTTTTGCTACTGAAAAAAGCTACAAATCTCATATTTCCAAATGTATGTGTAAGTTGTGAATGTATCATTGATAAAAATTGTAATCTGTGTAGTGAATGCAACAAAAAAATCAATTTTTTAACTAAACATTACTGCAATGTTTGTGACGCAGTAATCTCAGATAATATTTATACGTGTGGTAAGTGCGTTATCAATCCGCCACCGTTTAAAGTATTAAGATCAGTTTTTGCTTACGATCAACATAGTAAGAACATGATTATAAATTTTTTGATAATTTGAATTATGTAAAAATCTATGCAAAGTGGATGTACCAAGCTAACAAAGATATGTTCCAGAATGCAGAAGTCATAATTCCCATACCTTTACATAAAATGCGCTTGTTTAAACGTAAGTATAATCAAGCAGCACTGCTTGCAAAAGAATTGAGTAAGTTATCTAATCTACTTTATACGTCATTTGCAATAAAACGTCTTTGTCATACCACGCCTCAAGCTGGTCTTTCGCTTAAACAACGTGAAAAAAATTTAAAGAAGGCTTTTAAAATAAGCAATAAAGAAATTATCAAAAATAAAATTGTGATATTGGTTGATGATGTGGTAATAACTGGAGCAACTGTAAGATCTTGTTCTCAAGAAATTTTAAATTCTGGTGTAAGAGAAGTAAGAGTGCTATCACTTGCAAGAACGGTGAATGATTGTGAAAATCAGTACATTAAGGCATGATTTTACTTTTAATAACCTCAACATCACTGAACTCAAAAGTTTGGTTTCCTATAATTTGGGATTTTTCATGCCCCTTTCCTGCAATTAGAAGAATCATATCTTCATTATAAGCAATATCTATACCTTTCTCTATGGCTTTTTTTCTATCTCCTATCTCTAGCGCATCAGACAAAATATCATGGCGAATTTTTGCCGGATCTTCATCACGCGGATTATCATCTGTGATTATCACTCTGTCTGCATACATTTGTGCTATTTTACCCATTTCTGAGCGTTTTGTCTTATCGCGATTGCCGCCACATCCAAAAACTAGGACTATTTTTTTGTTGAAGTGCCATTTTAAAGATAATAGGGCTTGTTTAAGCGCATTTGGAGTGTGTGCGTAATCCACAAATGCAAAAGGGTTCACTTTTTCCATTCTTCCTGGCGGAGAAACGAGTTTATCCACACATATTTCTCTGCAATTTAATCCAGATATACCTATTGCACACAACAAATTATACGCTTGAAATTTTCCTAAAACTGGAAAAAATGTATTGTAAATTTGGTTGTCAATTTTAATTGTAAGATGTTGACCATTTGGAGTTGGTGTTTGCTTTAATAAAGTAATATCAGAGCCTGTCTTTCCATAGGCTATAATTTTGTTGCCACGTTTTTCAGCTATTTTAAGCAATCCGTTGTATTCATCTATATCCGAATTTAACACTGCTGTTTTTCCTTCCGGCAATACTTCAAAAAACAATCTTTTTTTAGCTTCTAAATATTCACTAAGATTTTTATGGTAATCTAAATGGTCTTGTGAAAAATTGATAAAGGCTGCAGCACTTAACTTTAATCCATGGGTTCTGTATTGATCAATTCCATGGCTTGAAGCTTCTAGAGCTAGGTGCTCCACGTTTTTATTATTGATATCACGCAATGTGGAATAAAGGTCATCTGCACCTGGAGTTGTAAGATTATCGCTATTACCTTTTCTGTCATCATTGATACACGTTCCAAGTGTTCCTATAGATGCTGCATTATAACCAGCATTTTGCCAGATCTGGCGGCAAAACTCTACTACTGAAGTTTTACCATTCGTGCCTGTTACAGCAGCAACATATTTTGGCTGTTTGAATTGATAAAACCTGCTGACTATTTCGCTGTATATTTCTTGAGGGTTTAGGTGGAAGATATGGATTCCAGCGTTACGCGCTGGAATGACACCAAAATTTGCTATTATTGCTGAAGCTTTTATGTCGCTCATGCATTTCTCACCTTCCTCTGACACACAAACAAAAAGATAACCTTCCTTGACTCTCTTGGGATTACACGTAACTCCTTTGATCTCAACATCAAAGTTAACATCAACAATGTTATGCAGTAATTCTCTCAGTTTCACGTTCTACTTTGTCAGCTTTAATGTCCGAACATGGCAGCCTTGCTAGTGCAGCATTCAAATCAGAGATTAAATCCTCAGAATCTTCTAGTCCACAAAATATTCGCACGAAACTTCCACTATAATCTGAACTCATTACAGATCTTGACATAGATTTACGACCTATTGGTAATATTAAACTATCGCACCCTCCCCAAGAAGCACCGATACCAAAAATATTCATATGATCAACCATATAGCTCAGTTCTTCACATGAATATTCTCTACCCAGTATTATACTGAATACGCTACTTGCTCCTTTGAAGTAACTTTTCCACAATTCGTGTTGAGAATGGGAAGGTAATGCAGGATATAAAACCCTTTTGACTTTTGGCTGTTTTTCCAGCCACTTTGCTACTTCCATTGCTGTATTTTGGTGCTTTTTCATACGTGTGTGCAGCGTTCTTAGCCCCCTGTGTGCGAGGTAACAGTCGTGCGATTGAATGGTTACTCCATAATTTTTATAGCTCTCATAAAGCAACTTAAAAATTTCGCCTTCAGCAATCATAGCTCCCATCAATAAATCTGAGTGACCGGCTAGATATTTTGTAACCGCATACAGTGTAACATCAATTCCATAATCAAGCGGCTTAAATAACAAAGGAGTAGCCCACGAATTGTCACAAACGGTTACGATTCCGTGTTCTTTAGCAATTTTTACTATATGTTCTATGTTCGAAATTTCAAACGTTACAGAACCAGGAGTCTCGATCATTATCAATGAAGTATTACTCTGAATTAAACTAGTTATATCCTGTGTTGGATCATAAAAAGTTACTTCTATTCCTCTTTTTGGCAGCTCACTTTCAGCAAATCTCTTAAGTCGGTAATAACTATTATCTTGAATTAAAACATGCGAACCTGCTTTAGTGAAAGTCAGAATAGCAAAAGTAAGTGCAAACAGCCCAGAAGGATAGATTAACGCTTGCCCCCTACCCTCAATTTCAGCAAGTGCATTTGAAAGATAATGAACAGTGGGAGTACCAACATTACTATAGCTGTAATCCCTTGCAACACCATCGTTTATCACGTCGTATATACTTTCTCCATTTGCTGCATTTAAGTAGTCCTTGTAAGTAGGAAATAATATGGTAGCAGAATGATAAACCGGCGGGTTCATAGAACCCTTATAGTCCTTAAATTTTCTTCCTGCTTTAACCAATAAAGATTCTTCTTTCACGCTTCTATTATTTATTTTTTAAATTGTATTCGCTTTGCGTATATAAGTGAAGAGAAATTGCATGTATTAGCTTTATCTCACTCTTTAATAATTCATAGATCAATTTATGCCTTTTGAGAGTGTTCATTCCGATAAAGCCGTCAGATATTAATATTAGCTTGATATGTGAAGGTAGTGTTGAAGATGAAGCAAAATAATGATCTGCATGCTTTACAGACTCATCGATAATATTAATATCAATTACACCTATTGAATCGCGTATTTTTTCTTCTATTGCCTTGATAATATCCATTTTTATTAAAGAAGCAATGTACGCTGCTTCTTTACACAATATACAATTATTTATTCTCTTCCTTATTATCTATGTCTTGATAATCAGAATCTACTACTTTTTCTTCTTTATCATTTGGATTCCCTTCTGATGAAAAGTCATTTTCAGCACTATTTTGTTGAGATGCTTGATACATAGCTTTCCCAAGTTTCATAGATAATTGAGAAAGGTTAGTAACTTTTTGCTGAATTGAATCAGCATCATCAATATTATCAGATTTACTAGCTTCCTTTAATTCATTAACTGCATTTTCAATCGCAGATTTATCCTCAGGTAAAACTTTATCACCATATTCTGTCAGAGACTTTTCTGTAGAATGAACTAAACTATCCGCCTGATTCTTAACTTCAATGAATTTCTTACGCTTTTCATCTTCTTGTGCTTTTTCTTTAGCCTCTTTCACCATGCGATTTATTTCATCATCAGATAAACCACCTGAAGACTGAATGCGTATTTTTTGCTCTTTTCCAGTAGCTTTATCTTTTGCAGAAACGTGTGCTATTCCATTTGCATCTATATCAAATGTTACTTCAATCTGTGGAACTCCACGCGGAGCAGGAGGTACCCCTTCCAAACTAAACTGGCCAAGTAACTTATTGTCAATTGCCAGTTTCCTTTCACCTTGATGCACCTTAATTGTAACAGCTGTTTGGTTATCTTCTGCAGTTGAAAATACCTGAGATTTTTTAGTAGGAATGGTAGTATTACGTTCAATAAGTGGAGTGAATACTCCTCCTAAAGTCTCAATACCAAGAGAAAGTGGAGTCACATCAAGTAATAACACATCTCTTACATCACCTTGAATGATCCCTGCTTGTATTGCAGCTCCAATTGCTACAACTTCATCAGGATTTACTCCTCTATGTGGATCTTTGCCAAAGAATTCTTTAACTTTTTCTATTACTTTAGGCATACGGGTCATGCCACCAACAAGAACCACTTCACCGATTTGACCAGCAGATAAACCAGCATCTTCAAGAGCTTTTTTACAGGGAACCATAGTTCTTTCAATTAAATCATTCACTAAACTTTCAAGCTTTGCCCTCGTTAATTTCATATTTAAGTGTTTTGGACCACTTGCATCAGCTGTAATAAACGGTAGATTTATTTCCGTTTCCATTGCGCTTGATAATTCAATTTTTGCTTTTTCAGCAGCTTCTTTGATCCTTTGCATAGCCATTGGATCATTTCCCAAATCAATTCCATTACTTTTCTTAAATTTATCAAGCAAATGATTCATTACTGCATTATCAAAATCTTCACCACCAAGATGAGTGTCACCGTTTGTCGCTTTCACTTCGAAAACTCCGTCGCCTATTTCAAGTATTGAAACGTCAAATGTACCACCACCAAGGTCATATACCACTATTGTGTGACCATGTTTCTTATCAAGACCATAAGCAAGCGCTGCAGCAGTCGGTTCATTTACTATTCTTAGTACATTTAATCCGGCAATTTTTCCTGCATCTTTTGTTGCTTGACGTTGAGAGTCGTTGAAGTATGCTGGCACTGTTATCACGGCGTCCTTTACTTCTTCTCCAAGATAAGCCTCCGCTGCTTCTTTCATGTTCTGCAGTACAAACGCACCAATCTGGCTAGGAGAATATTCTTTGTTATCAGTTGTTTTAACCCATACATCACCACTTTTTGCTGCAAATACTTTGTACGGCACACTTAGACTTTTCATTTCAGAATCACCGTATTGACGACCTATTAATCTTTTAGTAGCAAAAAAGGTGTTACTTGCATTAGTTGTTGCTTGCCTTTTTGCTGGAGCGCCGATCAATCTTTCTCCTGATGAAGTAAATGCAACTATAGATGGAGTAGTTCTTGCTCCTTCTTTATTCTCTATTACCTTTGTATCTTTGCCCTGCATTATCGCAACACAAGAATTTGTTGTTCCGAGATCTATGCCTATTGCTCTTCTCATAATAAGTACTCCCTTGTAAATGTTATCTGATATAAGAATATATAAGTATAGAACTCATTAATTACAAGCCCAATTTAGGATTTTCAGTTAGTTATTAGAGCTCAAAAGGCGTGAAAGCCACTTAGTTAACCAAAAACTGCTTTGCAGCTCGTTTGAATTATCAGCTCCTTCATTGTTGCTGCTTTCAATTTGGTATCCAGAGTTTTGTAATGGCTTATAATCATTTAAATTAATATCATCCCCTTGTTTTAAAACGAATGTATTTACATCTAAATTGTTATCAGCACTAACGTTCAATGTAATATTAAACTCTTTTTCGATTGTGGCAACTGTATTGCGTTTATTATTAAAAATATGTGCTATAACCGCACTGTGCGCCACTAAATCAAACGACCTATTTCGATTCTTATTAGCAACATGTTGCAAATCCCTTAGTATCGATGCAACAATTACTTCATTTGATTTTACTCTTCCAATGCCTTTACAGTGCAAACACTCCGTAGTATTAATTTCCTGTATGTTTGGTTTAATCCTTTGTCTTGAAAAGACCATTAAACCAAAGTCATTTATGTAGCTAAATTGAACTTTAGCTTTATCATCTTTAAACGCTTGCCTTATAGCAGACTCAACAGCTCTACAATACTGATATCTCAACATATCAATAAAATCGACCACTATTAATCCTGATAAGCCCCTTAGACTTACCTGTCTTGATATTTCAGGTACTGCTTCTATATTGGTTCTATAAGCTGTTTCTTCTATGCTATCTTCCCCTGTCATCTTTCCTGAGTTTACGTCTATTGAAACAAACGCCTCAGTTAAAGTTATTATCAAAGACCCACCAGATGGCAATTTTACTCTATTGCTATACAACTCAGAAATCTGATCTTCGATTCCGTAGTAAGTAAAGATTGGAACAAAACCTCTATATAATCTATAACGTAACTTACTATCTTTTAATGCATTCTTAGTATATTGCCTCACTGCTTCAAAAGCTTCCTTCCCAGATACTATGACTTCTACACCATTGCTACAAAAATCACGAACAGATCTCATAATTACATCTGCTTCGTTATAAATTAATGATGGAACATTTACAGAGGAAGCATTTTTTTGAATACTCTGCCATAATGAAGATAAGTCATTATAATCCTGCTCAATTTCTTTTTTATTTTTTCCTGAACCAACAGTTCTTATTATTAAACCTGATCTTTTTGGCAAGTTTATTGAATTTAGTATATCCTTTAACTGCTTTCTAACATTAGCATCTTCAATTCTGCGGGACACTCCACCTTTGCTCATGGCATTTGGCATGAAAACACAGTATCTACCCACTAAAGTTATGTATGTTGTAAATGAAGCCCCTTTATTGCCTCGCTCTTCTTTAGTGAGCTGAACCAATACTTTTTGATTTACTGAAATAACATCTTGTAATTTATATTTTTTATATAAAGGCACTTCCCTAACAAAACTACTACCGGATTCATTACTATTCTTATTAATTGTAGAATCTGAAGAAACATTTGCTGGGGCTTCTTCTGTACAATTGTCATTTGAGTAGCTCTCAAAGAGAGTTTCCTTTTCTTTTTCTGGAATATTGAAATAATCTAGAGATATCTCGGAAAAAGACAAAAACCCTTGCTTATTTTTACTATATTCAATAAATACGGCTTGTAAAGAAGGCTCTATACGCTTTACATGAGCAACGTATATATTACCCCTTAATTGTCTTTTTTCCTTGAATTCTTGTTCAAATTCTACGACCTTATTATTGATTGACAAGGCAACTCTTACCTCATCAGAACAGATAGAATTTTCTATCAATAGTAACTTTTTACCACTATTTGCCACTTATTTACCGTTTGCTTTTTGTTCTGAAATTAACTTTATGCTACCTAATGCATTGTTGATTGTCAAGAATTTTGCAATCTGCATTATAAAAGATACAAAGCGATTGACTTTTAGTGTCTTGCGTAATAAACTCACATAGAATTTATATTATTATAAGTATGGCAAAAAAAAATGCTTCTTTGCTTGTTAAGTTAGTTAGCACTGCAATCAAGACAACAACAACTGGTGAAAAAAAATCAACAGGTTATTTTTATGTAAAAAAGCGTAATCCCAAAACGCTCACTAGAAAACTGGAGTTTATAAAGTATGACCCAGTAGTCAGAAGGCATGTATTATTTAAAGAAGAAAAATTAAAGTAATTTTTTTTATAAGGAAATTTGTTATTATGCAAAATTTACAATTAAGTTACCCTATAACAATAGAGTTGAACGATATAAAAGATACAAAACTGAAATTAATAAAGATTGTTGCACGATTAATAAGTAAGAGATATAAAACACAGAAAAAAGCAGCAAACGCTCTAAAGATTGATCAACCTAAAGTATCTCAAATCAATAGGTCAAAAATTGAAGGGTTCTCCTTGGAATACTTATTTAACTTATTAGTTGCATTGGACCAAGACATAAACGTGAAAATAAAACGCAATTCTAAACCTGTATAATATAATCACACAACAACCAATTAAGGTTCCATACTCACTTTAATTTATAGCTCCCAAAATTAGTAACCGTTCACGCAATGGTGTCAACTTAAGAGCCTCCATTAGCAAACTCTCCTAAAAACGTAATGACGTTTAGGCTTATCCACTTTATTGCGGCTATACAATCGTCCTGGTCGGATTTTAACTTTAGCGCGTATACTTGCTCTGTCAAAAAGGGCTTGAAAGTTTTTTGGTGAACAATCTCCTATAAACGCT
>JAITXQ010000039.1 GCA_031284675.1 Rickettsiales bacterium
ATAACAAACAACGTAGACATTCTACTATTAACTATTGCATTCCTGAACTTTTTGATGCATCATTTCCTTGACAAAAACGTCTTAACTTTCTCTCTACTTTTTCTGGGTAAGGTCAGTTACTACCAAGATGGCCAGTCCAATTACATAAACCACCATACAGGAAATGAGATTCACCATTCTTCTCTATATGAACATTATTTATCAATTGAACAAAATGGAAATTATTAGGCTAAAGTTCATATCGTTTATGAAGAAAACAACAAAAAAGTTGCATCTGAAGTTAATCCGATTATGACCAGTGAACTTGGCCTGCCTGAATATCTTGCTGAACATAGTTTAGTTTGAGTGGCTGAGGAGGGACTTGAACCCCCGACCAAGAGATTATGATCCTCCTGCTCTACCAACTGAGCTACTCAGCCTAATTAAAAACCTTGCTATACACATGATCTACATGTTTTGTATAATATTTCAAATCAAACAAAGATTCAAGTTTTTCTGAGTTAATAACCTCAAGTAAGAATTTATCTTGTTTCAGTTCGGTCAGAAAATCACTGTTGTTTTGTTTCATTTTCATTGCATTGCTCTGAACAATTTTATACGCCTCTTCCCTCGTTAAACTACTATTTACTAACTCAAGTAATACACGCTGCGAGAAAATTAAACCCTTTGAAGAATTTAAGTTCTTTTCAATGTTTTCCTTATTGATCACCAATTTATCTATCAAATCTGTTAATCGAACTAAAGCAAAATCCATTATTATGCAAGCATCGGGAGCAATGCATCTTTCCACAGAAGAGTGTGATATATCCCGTTCATGCCACAATGCAACATTTTCTAATGCAGGAAACACATAACTGCGTATTAAACGTGAGAGTCCAGTTAGATTTTCACTTAAAATAGGATTACATTTGTGTGGCATAGCAGAGCTTCCCTTTTGCCCAATGGAAAAATACTCAGAAATTTCGCCGATTTCAGTTCTTTGCAAATGACGAATTTCAACTGCAATATTTTCTATTGAACTTGCAATCACTCCTAAAATCGAAAAGAACATGGCGTGTCTATCACGAGGAATTATTTGAGATGAGATAGTTTCAGGTATCAGCCCCATTTCTTTTGCTACATATTCTTCAACAAACGGATCAACATTCGCAAAGTTACCTACTGCACCTGATATTTTACAAGTTGAGATTTCTTTTTGTGCACTAATGAGTCTTTGGTAGCTGCGTTTAAATTCTGCATAAAATCTGGCGAATTTTATTCCAAGAGTTGTTGGTTCTGCATGTATTCCGTGACTGCGTCCAACACACACAATATCTTTATAATCCTCAGCTTTTTTTCTAAATGCTGCAAGTAAATTTTTTAGATTCTTGAGTAGGATATCACATGATTCTTTCAACTGCACCGCAAGGCATGTATCCAAAACATCAGAACTTGTCATTCCATAGTGGAGATAACGAACATCAACTCCCGCTTTTTCAGCAACATATGTCAGAAAGGCTATAACATCATGTTTTACAATGGATTCAATTTCGTTGATACGTTCAACATTAAATTCAATAGTACCAGAGAGGTTCTCAGCAACATTGTTCGGAATCACTCCTAACTTTGCTTGAGCTTCGCACGCTAACTTTTCTATTTTGAGCCATATATTGAATTTATTATTTTCTTCCCAAATGGAAGACATTTCTTGATGGCTATAACGAGGAATCATTAGTGATCTCCTATTAACAAACTCTTCTTTAGATAGTAGCGTTTGTGGCCTTTAGCAGGGCAATCATCTAAAACAGCAAATATTTCATACCCTAATTTTAGGTAGAAATCAGGTGCCTGAAAGTTAAATGTATTTAAACTAGCAAGGTATGCTCCTTTGAATTTTGCTTCTTCTTCAATCTTTTGCAAAAGCTGCTTGCCGTAACCTTTTTTTCTTTCGCTCTCTTTAACACACAATGTGGATATACTAAGAACATTATCCATAATCAAGCTGCCATAAACACCTGCTATCAACTCATTATCTGAATTTCTAATAACATAACACATATCTTCCCAAGGAGGATTCTTATGCCATGGTATTTGTGTGAGATTAAATTCAACAAGTACCTTATCTAGAGATTCTTGCTCTTCTTTACCACCAGGAATGATCTGCACTTCTCTTTTCTTTTAATTATAAATCTTTTTCCCTGTCATTCCAGCAATTCATAGGGTGTCATTCGAGTAGCTGACACTGGAATCCAGATATTTGCAAATTATTCAATGGACAACGGATTCTAGAAACATAAAATAATGTCCATGATGAAATAAACTGGATTCTAGTGTCAAGCACTGAGATGACAGAAAAAAAAGGCACTGGAATGACAGGAACAGTTGACATATTTTATTCACTGCTATTCGTTATTTGTATCTTCTTGCTCTGCAATTTTACCTTCTTGTTGCTCAGACTTCTGATTTTGCAATTTTACTTGCCTTAGCTCATGCGCATCTGTTTCTGACCTAACAACATGTACAGCAACTGGTACTATTACTTCACTATGCAATTCTATATTTACCTGATATTCACCCAAATTTCTTATCTTTACTTCATTGAAGGATATATTGCGGTGATCCACTTCACATTCTTGCAACAAAGATTTTGCAATTTCCCTTGTTGTCACAGAACCAAAAATTTTACCATCCTCTGAAGCTTGCTTTACCAATATTACAAATTTACCAGTAAAAGACGCAGCCAACTCTTTTGCCAAATTTAATTTTTTTATGTTCTCTTCTTCTAAAAAGGAACGTTGCTCTTCTAGTTTTGCTACATTTTCCTTAGTAGCTTTTACTGCCTTTTTTTGTGGAAAAAGAAAATTTCGTGCGTAGCCAGGCTTTACTTTCACAACTTCGCCCAATTTGCCAAGAGTTCTTATACTTTCCTTTAAAATTACTAACATAAATTACCTAAACTTTTTTAGTACAGTAAGGAACAAGAGCTAAAAAACGTGCCCTTATGATCGCTAAACGCAACTTCCTTTGTCTTTTTGCACACACACCTGTTAATCTTCTAGGTAATATCCTACCATAGTCAGAAGTAAACCTGGATAATAAATCTGTATTCTTATAATCTATGTCTTCATCTTTAGACGCAGCAAGAGGGCAAACTTTAGAACGCCTAAAGCCAGTCCTATTATTTACGGATACGTAAGAATTATTAAAACTATTTCGTCTTTTCATCATTATGCGCTTTGCTCCTCAATTTGTTTATTCATCATATAAGATTTACCTTCAAAAAATTTATCAACCTGCACAGACAAGTGGCGAATAACGTTCTCATTAAGTTTCATTCTACGCACAAATTCATCCATAATGCTTGCAGTAGAACTTATGCACATCATACAATAATGACCACTCTTCATCTTATTTATTGGATATGCTAAATCCAAAAGACCCCAATGTTCATACTTGATTAATCCTGATGCTTCAATGTTTTCCAAAAGCATTTCCAATGCTTTGCTCGATTGAGTTAGACTGTCTATTTCAAAATCTTTCAAAATGTCTTGAAAAATCTTCACTATATATTCTGAAATATTTTCCTTCAAAGCATTTACTATGTTATGAATAAACGCACTTTTAGTAATTTGCTTACTGCCTCCTGGAGATTTTGTAAAATCCTGCGTTATTCCTAAACCCTTTAGATCATCTTTCAACTCTTTATCGATTTTTGACTTCACTTCTTTCAAATTTGAAAGATCTTCTTCCAATTCAATCCATAAAATTTTTGCAAAATTTTCCAAGAAATCAGAGTAAGCAATTAAACTTTCTTGAATGTTTTTAGCGCGCATTTCTGACTCTTGTTTTGTAAGCGTGCTATTTTTCCTTTCCATAAGACTCTTAATTCTCTGGAAAATAACATCTGCTTTAATGTTTTTCAATGAAACAGCTAGCTCTTGAACCATTTCTTCTACTTCTTGCTGTAATAATCCTTGTTGTGCTATAAAAGTAAATTCATAAAGATTCACTATATCTTCCTTTAATACCGATTAAATATTTCATTATATAAAGCTTTTTTATATAAGCAAGTTATTTGTATTAATTTCTACGCCTTTAATCCAGCTTAAGTTAGATATTTCATAAATAACTTGAGGGGCGATTGAGTATGTACCTGGTAATAAGATGCTCACTTTATGTTTGTCGATAATAAGTTTTAGCATTACTTTGGTTTTGCCTTCATCTTTCAATACTGCGTTTAATTCCATAGCGGCTTTTTGTGAATCCACGCATTCAGTGGTGAGAACTAATTCCTTTATTGTAGAAGTAATCCTTTCTGTAAACTCAGATATGTTCTTTCCTACTAACCTTGTCGTATTCTCCGAAGTTTCAAGATCAACTATCGCAAATGTTCCGAGTGAAAATAAATCTCTTTTTTCTTCTATTATTTCATTATTGTAAAATGCTATTTCAGAAACGTTATGGGGATCAGAAAGCGTAAGTATAACAAATCTTCCACGCTCTGAGGTTCTAATACGTACATTTAATATTACCCCAGCAGTTTTTGCTGTCTTATTTTCTCCGATAAATCCAATATTTAATTTTTCCAGAAGAATTTTAAATTTTTTAAGTGGATGGTTAGTTAAGTAAAATCCTAGTGAAAATAACTCATGCTCTAATTTTTCCTCTTCATCAAAATCTTCCACATTCTCAAGTTTCGGTTTTAGAACATCAAGCTTACCGAACAAAGCAGCTTGACTTGATTCTCTATTCTGTTTGTTTTTATTCGCAAAGTAAATCAGCATGTCCATTGACTCATATAGCTGCTTTCTGTTTTTATGCACGCTATCACATGCTCCGGATTTAATCAGGCTTTCTAATGCCCTTTTGTTTATGATATGGCCTGAACTTTGAATAAATTCCCAGATATCTTTATAAAGACCTGAACGTTCGTTCACTATTCCTTCCGCTATGGAAAAACCAACATTCCTCAAGGCAGCAGTACCATACCGTATGTGTTCGCCTTCTATTGAGAATTCAGCTTGAGATTTGTTTATATCAGGTGAAAGGACAGCAACTCCACTGAATTTTGCAGCGTGATAAAATAAATTCAGTTTGTCTCTATCATCAATGTTCAGATTCATTAGCGCTGTAAAGAATTCTAATGGGTAATTAGCTTTCAGGTAAGCCGTTTGGTAAGATATAACCGCATATGCTGCAGCATGAGATTTATTGAACCCATAACCAGCAAATTTTGCAACAAGGTCAAAGATATAACTTGCCCTGTCATAATCGACGCCATTTTTCGTTGCTCCTTGAACGAAAAGTTCACGTTGTTTATCCATCTCTTCCTTGATTTTCTTACCCATAGCACGTCTCAGCAAATCTGCTTCTGCGAGGCTATATCCAGAAAGAATACGCGCTATTTCCATTACCTGTTCCTGGTAAATTATCACTCCGAACGTTTCTTTTAACACTCCCTCAAGTAACGGATGAATATAATCTGGCTTTTCAAGTCCATGCTTTCTTGCAACATAAGTTGGAATGTTATCCATTGGACCAGGACGATAAAGGGAAATTAAAGCGATAATATCTTCAATGCAATCTGGCTTTAATTTGATTAAAGCTTCTCTCATTCCCGAACTTTCAAGCTGGAACACTCCAATTGAATCACCGCTTGAGAGTATCTCATAAGTTTTTTGATCATCTAAAGGAACTGAAGAAATATCAATTTTTTTTCCATTACGATTAATTAAGCGACATACATGATCTATTAGCGTTAGTGTACCAAGTCCAAGAAAATCAAATTTTATTAGCCCAGCTTTCTCCACATATTTCATGCTGTATTGAGTGATTGGCAGAGCTGAATTTGGATCATAATACACAGGAACAAAATTTTCTAATTTTTGATCGCATATTACAATTCCAGCAGCATGAGTTGAAACGTGACGATATATTCCTTCAAGCTTAAGAGATATAGCAAGGAGCTTTGCAATTACTTCATCACTATCCCGTTCTTTCTGTAAGTTTTGATCAAGCTCTATCGCTTGCGATAAAGTCACAGGATTAACTGGATTAAATGGAACCATTTTAGATATTTTATCCACTTGAGAGTAAGGCATCTGCAATACCCTTCCAACGTCACGCAATACTGCCCTTGCCTGCAATTTTCCAAAAGTGATTATTTGAGCAACGTAACCGTATTTTTTCTGAACGTAATCAATAACCAGGTCTCTCTTTTCCTGACAGAAATCGATATCAAAGTCAGGCATTGATATACGATCAGGATTTAAAAATCTTTCAAATATTAGGCCAAATTTTATTGGATCAAGGTCTGTAATCTGCAATGCCCAAGCAACAATTGACCCAGCACCTGAACCTCTTCCTGGACCAACTGGAATGCCATTTGCTTTACTCCAGCAAATAAAGTCGGAAACTATTAGAAAATATCCAGAATAATTCATTGAAGTTATTATGCTTAATTCGTAATTCAGCCGATCGTAGTATTGCTTAAGGCCTATATCTGTTCCATTTGCAATACGCAGTTCTAATCCCGCGATTGCTTGCTCCTTCAGTTCTTCATTCTCAGTTTTATTTTCTCTACAAGGAAATTTAGGCAAAATAGGCTGCCTACTTCTTGGCATGTAAGAACACCGCTTAGCTATCACTAAAGTGTTATGAATTGCTTCAGGAATGTCACTGAACAGCTTCTCCATTTCTGCCACAGATTTAAAATAGTGCTCAGTAGTTAACTTCTTTCTGTTATTCTCCAGTGCATAACTCCCCTCTGATATACACGTTAATATATCATAAGCTTCATAGTCAGATCTATTTGTAAAGAATACATCATTTGTTGTAACCAGTGGTATATTGTGCTGATAAGCAAAGTCTATCAAAGTTTCTTCGAGCTCTAACTCCTTACTCAATCCATGACGCTGCAATTCAACATATAAGTAGCCACTAAACGCTGAGATTAACCTATCAATTGTTTCTTTATCTTGTCTCAACAACAACTGTGCTAATATCCCATCATATCCACCGGTTAAAGCGATCAGACCTGTACTTAAATTTAATAGCTCATCAAAGTTAACGTAAGGAATATCGCTATTATTTTTACGTTTTTTGAAAGATCCACTAACCAAGCTGACTAAATTAGTGTACCCTTGCTCATTTTTTGCAAGCAATAATATAGGTAAATTTTGTTCTGAATGTTTAACTACAATATTGCATCCTATTATTAGCTGTATTCCCCTACTTGCTGCATATTCTGCAAATTCAAGTGAGCCAAATAAGTTACCTGAATCAGTAATTGCAACCGCTGGCATTTTATTTTGCAAACAAAGGCCTATCAGCTCCTCAATTTTGACCGAACTTTCAAGCAGCGAATAAACACTATGAACACGTAAGTGTATGAACATAAAAAACTTTAGATCAACAAAAAAGGATAACATTAATTTACTCATGAGAACATAATTTCATGGAAACAAAAGCCTATAAGATTTCTCAAATCTAAGGTTAAAATACAAAAAAATTCCTTGACAAACTCGGAGAGTAGACCGGCAGAACTTCCCCACCAGTCTCCATAAGTGTTGAAAGTATCACAAGTAGTATCATAGAAGGTGGTTAACGGCATGTAAATCTCCTCCTGATAATAGAACAATTGATCGTACAAAAGAATCATTAAGATCTAGTGTG
>JAITXQ010000040.1 GCA_031284675.1 Rickettsiales bacterium
TTATTCACTCTCTATTTTAAAATTTGACGTTGGGTGATGTCTTGAACGCTTTATAAGCGCGTTTCAGCTTATATAGGTAAAAACCTAGAAATTTTATAAAGACATGAGGTGCACATAGTGCAAAAAATTAAGCATAGTACACCAAATACAAGTTTTCTTGTCGTTTTAATCTGCACAGATTGCGAAGTTAAATGAAATAGCTTCAGTTTCATGATTAAGAGGGCTGGCGGAGTTTGTCAAGGAATTTCTTTCAACGCGCTGCCAAAAGTTTGTTATGCAAGAAGTCTATTCTCCATAGCAAAATCTCTGGCCAGAAATAACGAGCCACAGATTAGTATGGTTTTGACATTTTGAATAGGGGCTTTTAATATGTGACTTGATATCGCATCGCCAATCGATTCACATTCAACTGCTTTTATCCCTATGTTATTGGCTTTTTCCCTAATCAAATTCGTGTTTGTTGCTTTAGGTTCAGACTTAACACAAACCGCACATAATAATTTGATATATGGCTTTAGGTGTTCCAAAAATTCTTCTACATTTCTGTTGCGAGTAACTCCAAAAATTATATAGATACCTTCAGCAAAATTGTCTTTTACCCACTCAGATAGCACTCTAGCACCGTCATTATTGTGCGCACCATCTAAAAATAATTGCCAATCTTTCGGTAATAAAGAAATTAAATTGCCCTCTTTTATACGCTCCAGTCGTGCAGGCCAATAGGTATGCTGTAAACCTGAAGCGATATCCTCTTCTCCAATGTCAAATCCATACTTTCCACTCAAAATGCTACATGCTGCAACAGCATTGCCTGCATTAATCACCTGATGATCACCCTTTAAAGATGGCAAAGGAAATTCTATTGATTGAGCAGCCGATTGAAAAACCATCCTAGTATCTTGTTTTTTGCAATTCCATTCAAGGCCTCCTCTATATAAAAGAGATTTCTTATTTATTGCATGGGATTCTAGTGTGTTCATTATAGACTTTTCTTGTGGTGCTATTACGCAAGGGACACTAGGTTTCATTGTTCCAGCCTTTTCACCTGCTATGGTTTCTACAGTAGAGCCAAGATATTCTGTGTGATCAAGTGCAATGGAAGTAATGATTGTTAAAATCGGATTATCTATAACATTTGTTGCATCAAGTCTTCCACCCATACCTACTTCAATCAAAGTAACATCAGCTTTATGACGAGAAAAAGCTAAAAAAGCTGTGATAGTTGCAACTTCAAACAAAGTGATAGGCTGTTCTGCAATTGCTGTGCGGCATTCTTCTAACAAGCTATATAATTCATTATCGTCAATATAACTGCCTGCAATAACTATTCTCTCATTAAAATTCACTAAATGTGGAGAAGTGTATGCATGGACCTTATACCCTGCTGCTTGTATTATATATCTTATAAATGCAAGTGTTGAGCCTTTCCCGTTAGTTCCAGCTATATGAATTACGGGAGGCATTTTTTTCTCGGGATTATCTAGTTTGCTAAGAAAACTTTTTGTGCGATCAAGAGAAAAATCGCTCGGCCTGCTACCAATTGGCTTAGGCCAATGAGGCATGTATATCATAGATCGTTATTGCATTTTAATTCATCTATAACACTTGCTATACCATACGTATCAATTTTTTCACTGAATTGAGAACGTTGATTAATAGAAATACTTATTCCACTCATTACAACATCACTTATTAAGAATAAATTGTTATTTTTAGTAACTTTAAAATCAATATTTGTAAATTCTTCATTGCCGTAAGAAAATCTTGTACTAATTAAGCAAGTTTCATTATCAACTGCTCTTGAACTCATTATGATCATTTCACTATCATTCATGTATTTATATAAAATTTTAACGCACAAACGCGTAAGATACACCTCATATTCTCTTAAAAAACTTTCTTTTTCTCCCTGGGTAGTCAAGGTCCAATATTTTCCCATAACAAATTGAGATATTCCTTTGAGGTTAACATTATTCTGAATAACTTCCCGAAGCTTTTTATGTACATATTCCTGATTTTTTTTATTTTCCTTTATGGATATGCTGTCTACTTGTTGCTTCATGGCACGTACAAAAGTTTTGTGGTCTGTACAATTAGTAGATCTCTTTTGAAGCTCGATTTCTGATGGCAATCTTGTTGTCGAAGCTGGTTTACACTCCTCAAATACACATGAGTATTCTGCGGTGTTTACCTGCGCTTCTCCTAAAGATTTCTCACCATAAACAAGCTTCAAAAGAGGCCTAGTGTAAGCACTTGAAGAAATGGCGAGAAAAACAATAATGATTAAAACTTTAGTAATATTCATAAGGTAAACTATAATACTTAAAATGCAAAATTTAATAAAGATTAAATAATAGCTAATTTCATCGTTGATCTCAATATACCTATAGACACGCCTTGTGTAAATCATCTATAATTAATAGGGATCTGTTCTATGCGTTATGAGTTAAGTTAAATTTCCCGAGCGATAATTTATAGTCAAGGGAATCGCCTCTATTAATTTCATTGAAATTGATACGTGATGCCCACCTTAACTTCAGGTCTCAGGAACCTACTAAGGCTGACGGTAGATACGGATCCTATTTTGATTGGTTTAACATTTATGCTTCATCAATACAGAGAACAAGGCACCTTCCTATGTTTGCCTGATGAAGTATTCCAAATTGTAATTGATGCTGAAAGGTATCCTGATTTTGTTCCTTGGTGCAAAGCCGTTTATATAAAAGAAAAAATTGACAACAAAATGGTTGTAGATCTCCTAGCAGCTTTTCATGGAATTAAAGGAAGATATACATCAGAAGTGACCTCTCTTTCTCCGAGTGGAACAAATGAAGGTTGGATAAAAGCTATATCATCAAATGGAATATTTAAACATCTATACAATGAATGGCAATTCATTCCCATAGGTGAAAAGAAAACTATGGTAAAGTTTTATATAGAGTTTAAGTTTAAATCCAGCTCATTTTCAACTTTATTAAACTCAGTATATAAATATACACAAAATAAAATAATTGCTGCATTTAAAGACAGGGCTGAAAGGCTCACTAAACAAAAGTTATCTTGACATTATTTATATAAATGTATAACTTTTTTAGTAAGTTAAATGTTTATATTGTAATGATTTTTAGACTATTGTTTTTATTAATTTTCATAAGTGTTGATTCTTATGCAGTTGTTAAGCAAGATTTATCCGATAACCAATACACTCAAAAAAAAACTAATGAAATAACATCAAAGAAATTATTATCACCATTACCTGATGATAAATTATTAGGAGACCCCAAAGCACCAATTCTAATGATAGAATATGCTGCATTAACTTGCTATCATTGCTCTCTTTTTCATAGGGACGTTTTTCCTAAAATTAAAAAGAAATATATAGATACAGGTAAGATGCTATATATATTCCGGCATTTTCCTTTGGATTATCGAGGATTAAAGGCTGCAATGCTGAGTCACTGCTATGAAAAACAAGAAGATTATTTTCATTTTAACAAAGCTGTTTTTGATTTAATAGATTCGTGGAATTACTATAATTTAAGTGATTTAACTGTATTACAAAGAGTTGCTGCACTAAGCAACTTGAAGCAAGATGCATTTAACCAATGTATTAATGATAAAAAAATAATGGACAAGATTATAAATGATAAATCACTGGCAATTAACAAGCTTGGTATTATGGCTACCCCAATATTTTTTATTAAGCTTAACGATGATAAATCGTATGTACAGCATGATAAAATTAAACATGAAGGATATAAAAAGCTGGAATACTTCACTAATGTGATAGATAAACTATATGGAAAAGCTATAGTGAAGTAATACCACTGTAGCTTATCACATAAAAGACTCTATGTTGAGCCATCGTTTTTCACCACCGTTTGTTGCTTTTTACGCTCAAACTCTCTTTTTTTACTGTGCCAAGTATAGTAATACATAGCGATTTTATTTTCTATTAATACTATTGTTCCATCATAAAACTGAACCATATCCATAACTTTTTTCTGAGCTTCATCAAAACGTTCTCTATACTTTTCACGATAAGCTGGATTATGCAGCAACGTAACCCCTTCGTCTTTGTTAGATTTTTTGCTTAACGTTTCAACTTCACCAGCAATATTATAAGACATATAACCCCCTCTAATTGATTATAAAAATTGTATTTTAAAAAGAGAAGTGTGCATAAACAATCCCTTTAATTTCAGTATAATAATCGATCAATTATTATACTAGTTAATTATAATATGATATATAATAATTTTTGTCACTTAAAATTTTACGCTATGAAATAATAACTTAAAATAAATGTTTTTATTATTTCAAACTATATTATTATATTTATAAATTTTGTATGGATTAAGCCTCCCTAATTTGTAATATAAAACGTAATGCGTAATAACTTTAGCACAAAATTGTCATACATAAGAAATTTATTTGCAAAAGAATATAAAAAAATAGAAGAATATTGTATTCTTGAAAAAAAGCAACATATTCAAATTACTCCTGAAGAAGGAAAGCTATTAAGTTTATTTATAAAAATCCATAAAATCAAAAATATTGTTGAGATTGGCACGTTATACGGTTATTCGTCGATTTGTATGGCAAAAGCTCTACTGGAAGACGGTCATATATATACAATAGAAAATAATCCTGAACACTCAAGGATAGCAAAAAAAAATTTTAGTGCTTTTAATCTGAATGATAAAATTACTCTAATAGAAGGCAATGCATTGGAAAAACTTAATGAATTATCAGCAAAAGCACTATTTGACATGATATTTATCGATGCTGATAAAGGTGGTTATCCTAAATATTTAGATTGGGCAGAGTCATACATTAAACAAGATGGGCTAATTGTTGCAGATAACACTCTATTGTTTAACACAGTATTTTTGGAATCGCCTCCAAAAGAAGTATCAGAAAAATCATGGCATTCTATGAGGGAGTTTAATAATAGATTATCAGATGAAAAGAAATATTACTCTATATTGATTCCAACTGATGAAGGAATGACTATAGCTTTAAAGCTAACGTAAGTTAAAAATCAAGGTCAGCATAATGTCTAGGAGGGGTTAAACCAGAAATTCTCTCTAATAATATCTCGCGAAAACAAGGCCTTGATTTAACAATGGAATACCATTCTTTTAAAATTTTACTTTTTTCCCATGGAAAACTATTTATATAATCCATTACGGAAATATGCGACGCTAAAGTAATATCAGCTAAAGTGAACTTATCGGTTGCAAGCCAAACGTTTTTATTAATCAAGTGTTCAATGTATTCTATATGGCAAGACAGGTTATGTTGAGCTGCATGAAGAAATCTAGAATCAGGGCTGCGGTTAGTAATTACTTTTTCATTTATAATATACTTAGTGACTTCATTATAAAATTTATTATCAAACCAATTAATTAAAGCACGTATTTTAGACTTAATAATAGTGGATGAATCAAGCAATTTGATATCACTGTTGTAAGTTTCTTCTAGATATTCACAAATAGCATTGCTGTCTGCTATAATAAAGTTATTATCTATAAGCACTGGTACCTGCCCTGTTGGATTAATCTCCATAAATTCATTCCGCTTCTCCCATGGATTTTCGCATACTAAATCGCAATCCAACTTTTTTTCTTTGAGAAGAGTTTTAACTTTTCGTGAAAACGGACAAAGAGGGAAGTGATATAAAATCATAATTAGTTTCTATATATAACGTATAATTGTAGGCCGATGTAGGATATACCTTGCTAAATAAAAAAAAAAGTATAATATTTCATAAGGTATGCAGGCAAAAACTCTGTAACTTAGGTCAGATCAGAAATGAAGCAGCCATATCAGAATCTTTTTGGGTTGCATACCTATTTCATTATTTGTTTTATCCGAGGCTATGAATATAGCATTAAAATATCGTCCTAGTAGCTTCAAAGATCTAGTAGGCCAAGATATATTAGTGCGTATATTAGAAAATGCTTTTACTCTAAACAAAATCCCACAATCTATACTGCTCTCTGGTAGTAGTGGAGTTGGGAAAACTACCACTGCAAGGATAATAGCTTTATGTTTAAATTGTTCCCTAGGACCAACTTTTGAGCCTTGTGGATCATGTGAAAATTGTCTAGCGATAAAAAGCTCAAGTCATCCAGATGTTATCGAAATTGATGCAGCAAGTCACACTAGCATTGATGATATTAAAGTAATCCTAGGAGATATTTGCTATTCACCTATAAGCTCTAAATTCAAAGTCTACATTATAGATGAAGTACACATGTTATCTAACAGTGCATTTAACGCATTACTTAAAACCCTAGAAGAGCCACCATCCAGTGTGAAGTTCATTTTGGCAACTACAGAAATAAAAAAAATACCAATAACTATTATTGCACGTTGTCAAAGGTTTGATTTGCACAACGTTCCTATAGCTAAAATAGTAGAGCGTTTAAATGATGTTGCGCAAAAAGAGAATTACTCCATTGAAAAGGGAGCATCAGAATTAATTGCACACCACTCTGGAAATTCAATGCGTAACGCCTTGTTTTTGATGAATCAGGCGGTGCTATATAGCAAAGATGGTACAATATCCACTACAAATGTGATAGACATACTTGGCTTAGTGGATAAAGATATTATATTTGATCTATTAGAAGCAATATTGGGCGGTGATGTACAAAAAGCGCTAATGGTATTTGACAAGGTAGTAGAGACAGCAAACCCACTTAATATTTTTGAAGACCTGTTGCAAACAATCCAGTTAGTATGCCGTTTTTTAATTACGAAAGAGATTGATAGTGCAGTTGCAGAGTATGAAAAGAATAGGATAAGAGATTTAAGTATAAAGAAGCCTTTAATATTTTTTTCGAGATTGTGGAAGGTGTTGCTCAAAGGAATTCAAGATATAAAAGCTTCAACATGCAATGATGTTGCTGCTGAAATGATGTTAATTAGCCTCTGTTATCTTTCTGATCTGCCTTCTCCGGAACAGGTGGTCAAAAAAATTCTTTCGCAGAATTTACAGCAAAGGAATACGCGCAATGCAGAGAACGCACAGCAACAAAATTATGATTTTGACAAGGTTTTGCAATTATTAAGGCAGAGTAACCAAATTTATCTTTACAAACAGCTGTGTAGTAATCTACAATTAATAGATTGTAAGCCTGGATATTTAAAATTGAAAGCTGTATCTAAGTTGGATAGTAATTTTTGTAATGACTTAAAAAATTACTTAAATCAAGCTACTAGGCAGGAGTGGGTTGTTACAATTGATGTGAATTATATAAACAGGGAAGTGAGTAATTTAAATTATGCACCTGCAGTCAGAGATATACTTGACACGTTTAAAGGTGCAAAAGTAGTTAATATAGAAAATAGGGAGTAAGTTGTGGATTTTAGTCAAATAATGAAGCAAGCGCAAGAGATGCAAAAAAAGCTTGCAGAAGCTCAAGAAAAATATATTGGAAAAGAGTTTCAAGGTATTTCTGGTGGCGGCAAAGTTTCTGTGTTAGTGGAAGTTATCAAAATAGGTAGTTATAAAGTTAAAAAGGTAAACATAGACTTAGAGCTTATGAGAAATGAGGAAAAAGATATAGTAGAGGATTTAGTGACAGCAGCATTTAATGATGCCATTAAAAAAGCAGAAGAAGATATGGCAAGTGCAACTTCTGATCTTGCAGGCATGATGGGTTTACCACCTGGATTTAAACTTCCCTTTTAAATTTATTTCTGTATTATTAGCTAAATGTTTCTTTTCTAATATTTCTAACGCTAATGCTTTTTTATATAGTGCATCTACAATATTACGCAAAGATAGAAGAAGCTGCGATGGCGAAGACGATGCAGGAAGTAAAGAGGTATTAGGGCTAGTGAGAAAAGATTAAGAATAAAAAGTTGCGTAATGCTGTTTATTCATTAATAAAGTCTTTACTTTCTCCTGAAAGTTAGTTAAAATGTGAAATATTTTGTGTTATTAAGTTAGCACTTGACCTAGCTTTAGTTTTTACTTAAACTGCTAAAGTGGAATTTTAATTTTTTTACGAGGGCAATTATGCATTATAAAAAGTTTTTTTCAGCAACCGCTTTAGTGACGTTGCTGAGTTTATCACACTCTGCTTTTTCTTCAGATCCTGTTGGGCCAATAGCTGATGAAGAAACTAGCTACTACGTTCGTTTGCAATACAACGGTGAATTTTTACCTTTCAAAACAAAGATTGATGGTATTGAGTATAAAAAAGGCACTGAAGCTCAAGATCTTTTGAAAGCTTCTTTTATGGCCGGTGGTGCTGCATTTGGTTACAAAATGGACGACATCAGAGTTGACATTGAAGGGCTCTATTCGCAACTAAGCAAAAATGATGTTGACAGTATAACAGTTAATCCAGCAAAGGTTGCAGATAAGTTAACAGTAATGTCAGGATTGGTTAACGTGTACTACGATGTAGCAATCGAAGATATGCCTATCACTCCATACGTTGGTGTTGGTGTTGGTGCAGCGTATATTAGCAATCCTGCAACAGCACAAATTGTTGCGAATCAAAAGCATGGATTCGGTTTTGCTTATCAAGCAAAAGCTGGGGTTAGCTATCATGTAACTCCAGAAATCAAGCTTTATGCTGGAGCTCGTTATTTCGGTGCTTATGGTGCTAAATTCGATAAAAAAGATAATGAAACAGTTACTAAAGACACATATAAAGTCCTTTATAGCACTGTTGGTGCAGAAGCTGGAGTAGCGTTTAATTTCTAGTCTATTCCTGTGACTTTTCTTGTCATCTCAGTGCGTGACACTGGGATCTAGAAAAAAGAAATGTGAATTCCAGTGCCTTGGCACTGGAATGCATAAGTGTTGAAAGTATCACAAGTAGTATCATAGAAGGTGGTTAACGGCATGTAAATCTCCTCCTGATAATAGAACAATTGATCGTACAAAAGAATCATTAAGATCTAGTGTGA
>JAITXQ010000062.1 GCA_031284675.1 Rickettsiales bacterium
GCGCTAAAGTTAAAATCCGACCAGGACGATTGTATAGCCGCAATAAAGTGGATAAGCCTAAACGTCATCACGTTTTTAGGAGAGTTTGCTAATGGAGGCTCTTAAGTTGACGCCATTGCGTGAACGATTACAAACTCTTTATTTTTTACTTAGCATGTCCATCAAATCAGATTCTTTGAATTTGCTGTGATCAACTTTGCTGAATTTATTAACCATTGTGCTCATTTGATTATATTGCTTAATTAAAAGATTAATATCTGGCACGCTTGTTCCAGAGCCTTTCGCAATTCTGAGTCTTCTTTTTCCATTTAAAATATCTGGATTTCGCCTTTCTTTTTCAGTCATTGAGTTTATGATAGCTATATATTTTTTCACTTTACTATCATCTGGCACTCCACTACTTAGCTTTTTTGTGAACGAGCTCGGAATGAATTTCATTATATTGCTAATACCATCCATTTTATTAAGAGTTTTTAACATTCCCACCAGGTCGTTTAGGTCAAATTTACCTTTTTTTTGTAGCTTATCAATTTCTTCCTGACCAACAATCTCAGCAGCCCTTTCAACCAACGAGACAACATCGCCCATGTCAAGTATCCTTTTTGCAATTCTATCAGGATAAAAATCATCAAGGTCGCTTAACTTTTCACCACAAGCAATAAATTTAATTGGGCAATTAGTTATCATTTTCATAGAAAGGGCAGCACCGCCACGTGCATCACCATCAACACGGGTGAGGATAATGCCAGTTACACCTATTGCCTCATTGAATGACTTGGCTATATTTACTGCATCCTGGCCTATCATAGCATCGGCTACTAAAATAACTTCCGAAGGTAAGGCTATTTCTTTCACAGCTTTTAATTCATTCATCATATTATCGTCAATATGGAGCCTGCCCGCGGTGTCTAGTATCAATACATCATAATTATCGTTCTTTGCTGCTGCCAGTGCCCTTTTTGTAATTGCAAGTGGTTTCTCGTCCATTACTACAGGTAAAGTTTGAACGTCTATTTGTTTACCGAGCACTTCAAGCTGTTTCTGGGCAGCTGGTCTATAAATGTCTAAAGAAGCGAGCATTACTTTTTTCTTTTGTTTTTTCAGTTTTAAAGCAAGCTTTCCTGAAGTAGTTGTTTTACCTGCACCTTGTAAGCCAACCATCATAATTATAGCAGAAGGTTTAGCTGTGAGGTTTAAATCACTTTTCTCTGATCCAAGAGTTAAAACTAAATTATCCTGAACAATTTTGATTATCATTTGTGCTGGAGAAACACTTTTTATGACTTGTTCTCCAATGACTTTATCTTTAATGTCGTTGATGAATTTTTTTGCCACTTCGAGTGAAACGTCAGCTTCAATTAAGGCTATACGTATTTCACGCATAGCGAGGTTAAAGTCATCTTCAGAAATGATTGACTTTCCTCTCAGTTTACTAAATACAGAATTTAAACTTTCAGTTAATGATTTAAACATAACAACACTAGTAAAATACTCATTAAAAAGAGAGAAGAAGCTGAAACAAAACTCACTGAGTTATAACTCAGCACCTCTTTAAGTTTAGTAATGTTATTAAAGTATAAACTAGTAAATAAATTAGTCAAGTTTTGCAGTGCGCTAGCAGACATTTCTCTCATTTTAGAGACTAATTTATTAAACAACGAGATAACATAAGGTATGAAAGCTCTAAAAATCCGATCAACATCCATTTTAAAATTTATTCTCGGGTAAAATAACTTTCGCAAAGGAATAAATAATAAAGTGGTACATAATAATAAATTAAATTGAGACCAAATATTTTTCGTAGTGTATACCAGATCAAAAATTGAAGATTTATTATAAATAAATAAATAAGGATTGCCAGCGATCACACATATAAATGCCAAAATGATCATAGCCATCCCACCCCCTTTCTCTGCTAAAGGTTTTGACTTGCTTTTGGCAATAAATACGTAATAAAGAAACTTGAGTCCTACACTTAAATAAAGCAATAAATTCAGAATCTTGTGTAAGTTTTTATACAATTCTAAATTAGCACCATTAATTTTGATTTCAGCTGCAATGTATGATTTGCTGATAAACCCGGCAGTTCCAGGAAATGCAGCCATTGTAAGTATTGCGATCACAGCATACATTCCTTCCACTGACATAAATTTGCCCACTCTATTAAAATTCACTGCTTTTGTCCGTGAGATAATCGAGTTAGCAACAGCAGTGAGCAACAATTGGTAGACAATAGAAAAAATTATATTGAGCTCAAGTAGTGGTACAGCATTTTCTGAACGGCTAAGCAGACTTCCTGTCATAATTAATATGCCCATTTGTCCTACAACACTGTAGGCTAAAAATCTACGAATGTTTTGTTCAAGAGAAGTGAATACAATACCATAAATTGCAGTGATAGCGCCCAAGAGTGCTAATATTTCAGCATGATCTTGCCATAGGTTGTAAGTATGTAAGAGTACTACTAAAAAAGAAATTTTAGTAGTAAATAAGGAAAGGTATGATGCACCGTACAATGATGCAGCAGGATATGCATCAACAACCCAAAACGAAAAAGGGAAACAAGCACAATTTATCAATAAACCTATGCTCATTAGATTAGAGCTTTGAATCGCTGACCCTGCTGTTAATATCACCCCAACAAAAAAGTGTACGCAAGCATACCTTACCGCAGGCCCGTTATCTTTGCAGCTAGCTGCGATAATAAAAAATGCACTGACGGCCATTAATTCACAGAATACTATAACCAATATCATCTGTTTAGATAAAATTGCACACAATGAACTGATAGTGTAAGCAGAAAAAGATAGCATCTCTGAAAAAGTCAAATTCTGTGCTGGCAGTACAATCAAAAATGCACCTAACAGAAAAGATATGAGTATGATGCGAAAGGATAGATCAAGGCTTAGAACTGGATTAGACCAGTTTACTGTGGTGCTTAAATTTTCAGGTAATTTTAGGACTATAACTATTAATATAGTTAGCAAAAGTAACAGTGACAATTTATAAAGCTGCACGATAATTTAAACCAATATGGTTTATGCTATCTCAATGTATGAATAAAATCAATTCGCATGTAATTGCTCTTAACCACTTGACCTTACCCAGAAAAAGTAGAGAGAAAGTTAAGACGTTTTTGTCAAGGAAATGATGCATCAAAAAGTTCAGGAATGCAATAGTTAATAGTAGAATGTCTACGTTGTTTGTTATA
>JAITXQ010000069.1 GCA_031284675.1 Rickettsiales bacterium
TTTCCAGATCATCATCTTTAATTAATTTTAGTATTCCTTCTATTTGATCCATTATTACCTCCATTTTTCTGTAATAATAGCTCTTTATATCCTTTTACTACCACTTTCAACACTTATGAATGCTTAACCAGAGGCGCCTTCTGAAAAGTTGTTTTTTATCTATATTGAGTTTAAACTTAAATTTTTTATAAAAATTTAAGTTTATTCATGAAATTAAGATACTACCCAGTGACACTGCTTTCGTTGCTGTTTTTGCAAAATAGTGCTAGTGCTAGGGTAATTCTGGATAAGGGAATATTTTATGCAGAACTAGATGGGAAAATAGACTTAAAGTTTGGCTACGCTTTCAACAGAGACTCTTTTAATACTAAGTCCAAGGACAAGGTTTCAAGTTATTCAAACTTGCGCTTTCTTTATTTACAACAAGTTTATCCAAATACTCAAATGGGGTTTAATGTTAAAGCAGGAGTTTCTAGTATCGCAAACCTAAAAGCGTTAGACATAGAAAAATTAGACATGGAGGAATGGTATTTCATCATTAAAAATCAGGGACTTGGATCAATTGAGTATGGTAGAAGAAGTTTAGTTAGTCAAAGCATGTTAATTAACACTTCAAAAATTTATACAGCTGCTGGAGGAGTAAATGGTTGCTGGGCAAACTATGCAAATTTACGTGGTAATGAAAAAAAAGATGGTAACACTGGATATAATAAAGACGAAGTCTTTTGGGTCAAGCCCAATATTTATAGCGATTATAATGGACTTGAACTAAAGTTAAAACAACCAGTAGTGAGCTATATCTCTCCTGAAATTTATAACTTTCAATTGGGATTAAGTTATGTTCCTGGAAAAAATAACTTACAGTATAGTAATCTAATTGCTGCAGGCCTTTCCTATAAGAATAGTCTATCAGATGACATAAATTTTACTACTGCTTTGGCTGGTGAATTTGCAAAGGAAAATTTAACTGATTGCTCGGATGGTACTCCTGAAGGTTATAAATGCCGTAATCAATTACTGCACTGGAATTTTGGTTTAAACTTAAAATTTTTTAATCTCAATTACATTTTTTCGTATGGTAATGGCGGTAAATCTGGCGAGAAGCGTAATCCTGAAATAAATAACACGTATTATATGAATGCAGGTGTTGCTTATCATTCTGATTCTCGCAAATTAAGCTTAACATATTTCAATAGTAGTAAGGATATTGCCGGCAAAGGTATAAACGAGTTAACATCATATGCTTTAAGTCTTGAATATCCTCTTTTCATAGGCACTTCATACTATTTCGATATTGTAAAGTTTAGCACGAAAGAGCCTGAAGTAGAAAATAACAACTCTGGTTACGTGCTTTTAGCTGGACTGAAGTTAAGTTTTTAATAAATTGCATTGCCTCCTGTCATTCAAGTAGCTGACACTGACTTCTTTTTTCTGATTACGCACCGAAATGACAGAAGCAGCTGTTTTTTCACAATGGTTCTGCAGCAGTTTAGGTAGTTTTGCTTTACTTAACAACTAACTTGCCGTATCTATGTCCATAGGATATCGCTATATCAGAATATGTTACAACTACTAACCTTACTTGCTATTATTACTTCAGTTATATTTTTTGGTCATCTAGTTCCAGTGGAAGTGAAAACCTTTTTGTATTCAGTAAGCTTGAGCATCAAAGAGGTTTTGCTATTTATAATGCCTTTGATTGTTTTTGCGTTAATCTTTAGCAGCGTCAATAACTTAAAACAGTCGGCTATAAAGTTTATATTATTACTTGTGATAACAATTTTTATATCAAACCTGACTTCAAGCCTAATGGCTTATTCTGTTGGGTATTTTATCATACAAAACACTTATTCAATACAAGATATAACACATGAAGAAATAATTGCTCCTTTGTGGTCGTTTAAGCTGCCGCTACTCCTTTCTAACTTTCATGCTCTTGCTTGTGGATTTGTGTCCAGCATAGTAGTGTCTATACTGCTACCTAAGAAAAGCAAAGAGTTTTCGCGCAAAATGTCAGATTTAACTCTATTTGTTCTGAAAGTGTTTTTAACACCGGTTATTCTAATATTTGTACTTGGGCTTGTTTTAAAAATGCAGCATGATCAAGTTCTATCTATAATATTTAAGAGTTACTCAATAATTTTCATTATTATAGCATCTGTAACTTACCTTTATATTTTCCTCTTATATGGAGCAGCAAATTCATTCAAGGTCACGAGCTGGATAGCTAGTATAGGCAATATGGTGCCGGCATTTATTACTGCAATGAGTACAATGTCTAGCAATGCAACCATGCCACTTACTCTTGAGGGAAGCAAAAAAAATGTAAAGCAACCTGATATAGCATCGTCTGTTATACCAATAACTGCTAGCTTTCATTTAGTAGGTGATTGCTTTTTTATTATAATATTATCAATGATAATTACTTCCGATTATTCATTGTCCACAACGGACTATATAACCTTTCTTCTCTATTTTTTATTATTCAAATTTGCTATCGTGGCAGTTCCAGCAGGAGGAATTATGGTAATGCTACCTATTCTTGAGAAGTATCTTAAATTCTCTCCAGAAATGCTTTCGTTAATCACAGCATTATATGTAGTGTTTGACCCAATAATCACTTCGGCAAATGTTATGAGTAATGGCGCCTTTACTATAATGTTTACAAAACTCTACGATAAGCTTAAGTAATGTCTATTTTAGCGATTGATACTGTAGGTACTGGTAGTTCAATAGCAATAATAGATTATGATGGTAATTGTTTTGTAGAGCGCAATTCCTCCAGTAATAGTCATGCAGAATCATTTTTTCAAATTTTGAACACTCTGTTCAATAAGCACAACTATAACTACGATAAAATAGACCATTTAGCGGTAGTAGTTGGCCCGGGAAGTTTCACTGGAATTAGAGTTGGTATATCAGCTGCAAAAGGTATAAATCTCGCTACGAGTAAGCCATTATATGGAGTTAATGCACTGGAAGTTCAAGCCTATGCAATATCTTTACTTTGTGCAAATAGCAAAAAAAATATCAGAGCTATAATCAAAAATACTCAAGGGTTTTATACGCAGTTATTTGATTTCAATTTATTGCCACTATCAAAACCTGAAATGGTGAGTGGAAATGAACCGAGGTATGATGATTGTATTACACATAGAGATTACAGCCTACAAGAATTAAATGCTAGCCATGCAGGACTATTAGTTCGTTATAGGTTGAAGAATAAACAAAAATTAAATGAAGTTGAGGCTCTATATTTAAATGAGCCTCAGTATATGAAATCATTATAGACTATTCTTTCGCTGACCTTACCCAGAAAAAGTAGAGAGAAAATTAAGACGTTTTTGTCAAGGAAATGATGCATCAAAAAGTTCAGGAATGCAATAGTTAATAGTAGAATGTCTACGTTGTTTGTTATAAAAAATTTCTACGTATTCAAATATGGCAGTTCTAGTT
>JAITXQ010000094.1 GCA_031284675.1 Rickettsiales bacterium
AGATCTCCTGTTAATTTCTTGGTTCACATCTTTTCTACTCTCATTTCCTATTCCGTGAAATCCAAAAAGCCTTCCATTTCCTATACTTTCTTCCTTCCTTAATCCAGAATTAGCGTTCAAAGGAGAGAAGAAAATAAGATCAATTTTTGACATCGCATCTTTCCAAAAATCACTCCTATTTCATTAAGTGGAAACCCGATGAACATAGAGGTTAGCTGAAGTTCAGACTGTTATGCCTGGCGGTCTTGCGATGGAATAAGTGCTTCAACGCTGCTAACAACAAAATTAGTTGTATTATCAGCTATTTTATCGAGTTTTGTGTTTATATTTTTTCCTACTTCTTCATCTTTAACATATTCGTATAGAACTAAACCAGATACAGCTGCACATGCTGCAATAAACCCTGTTTTTGCTATAATAAACAGTGATAGCCCGCCTGTAAATATAGATACTAATCCAATAGCTAGGTTTATAATTTTACTTTGCGTTGTTTGTTGCATCGCTTGGCTTTGATCTGCCTGTTTATCCTCTAAAGTATTCGATATTGTTTTTAAGGCAACTTTTACCGCTATTGCTGCAACTGAAACCATAATTAGCCCTATAGCTATTTTTGCTAAAAGAAGAACCGACGGCAGCATCATTGCAAATAATAGTGAGCCAGCTCCTATAGCTAACCACTTCTTATTTATTTTTTTTAGATTGGATTTCATTTGGCATATAAACCTCCATTTCATAACTATTGAAGCATACCTAATATAAAATGCAAAGATAGTCAATGATATATTTATACAGAATTAAAAGTTTTTTTATATTACTCTTGTTGCTTCATAGTTAAATTTGAAATTTTAGAAAGAGTTACGTATTATTTGAAATCCTTATATATTGTTTTGAATCAGTTAGAGAGAATTAAGTGCGGGATGCGGTTTTAGTTTTACAAGATGGTAAATGTTTTTGGGGAAAATCAGTAGGTAAAAAAGGCAAGTGCGTAGGTGAGGTCTGTTTTACCACTGGTATGACCGGTTATCAGCATACTATAACAGATCCTTCTTTTGCTAATCAAATTATAACGTTTACTTTTCCTCATATTGGTAATGTCGGAATAAATTATAAGGACAATGAAGGAGAAAAAATTTTTGCAAGTGGTGTGGTTATGCGTGAACTTTCTTCTGCGTCTCACCCTTCTTCATATATTAGTTTAAATGATTGGTTAGAGAAAAATAACGTGATTGGGATATCAGGAATTGATACTAGAGCTTTGACGAGACATTTGAGAGAACATAGATCTCAAAATGGAATGATATGCTCATTGAGCAAGGCGCACACGTTGGATGAATTAAAGGAATATAGATCTATAAATGGGATGGGGATAACTAACAAAGTTAGCTTGCATAGTAATTTTAAAAGTGACCCTAATGCAAAATATAAAGTTGTGGTAGTTGATTTTGGCGTAAAAATCAGTATAGTTTCGCGCTTAATAGAACTGGGTTGTGCAATTGAATTGATTAAGCCAGATAGAGGTTTTGCTCAAAAAATATTAAGTATGAATCCAGATGGTATAGTGCTTTCAAATGGCCCTGGTGATCCAAAAGAAATAGGAGAGAGTGTAGTTCCAGAGATAGACATTATTATAAAATCTAAAATACCAATTTTTGGCATATGCATGGGACATCAATTACTTGCAATTACTTTGGGAGCAAAGACTATCAAAATGGATATTGGTCACCGAGGAAGCAATCATCCAGTTTATGATGTAAGTAACGGAAAAGTTGAGATAACTAGCCAAAATCATGGTTTTGTCGTTGATCCATCTTCTCTTCCGAGTAATGTTGCGATTACTCATATTTCTCTATTTGATAATAGTGTAGAGGGAATAATGATGAAGAATTACCCGGTCTTTTCTGTGCAATATCATCCGGAAGAAGCACCAGGTACACACGATTCACATTATCTATTTAAGCATTTTATTGACAATATTGCGTTATATAAAATGAAATCTGCATGATTTTAATCAAGGTAGGTTTTATTGCTTGATTTTTTAATTTTAGGTGTTTAGTATTTAAATACAATAAAAGCTTAAGTTAAGATGCTAGAATAGTGCTCTCTTAACAAATTTTTGTGGAGGAGTGACCGAGTGGTTAAAGGTAACAGACTGTAAATCTGTCCGCATTGCGTACGTAGGTTCGAATCCTACCTCCTCCATTGTGCGGGTATAGCTTAATTGGTAGAGCTCTAGCCTTCCAAGCTAGTGGAGTGGGTTCGAATCCCACTATCCGCTCTTTTTTTTTGTTGTATTTTTATAAAATCAACATATTATTTATTGATGTATTTGTATTTTGGGTAGAAAAGTTTAAATTATGACAACAGTAGTAGAGGCATTTGGAAAGCCGCATATAAATGTGGGAACGATAGGACATGTGGATCATGGAAAGACGACATTAACAGCGGCGATAACGAAGCATTATGGAAATTTTGTAGCATATGATCAGATAGATAAAGCGCCAGAAGAGAGAAAGAGAGGGATAACGATAGCAACAGCGCATGTTGAGTATCAGACAGAAAATAGGCATTATGCGCATGTTGACTGTCCCGGGCATGCTGATTATGTAAAAAATATGATAGTGGGTGCAGCGCAGATGGATGCAGCGATATTAGTGGTGTCAGGAGTTGATGGGCCGATGCCACAAACGAGAGAGCATATATTGCTCGCAAAGCAGGTTGGAGTTGGGTATATCGTGGTGTATATAAACAAAGCTGATGTTGCTGATCCTGATATGATAGATTTAGTGGAAATGGAAGTTAGGGAATTGTTGAGTAAATATGGATTTCCGGGTGATAATGTGCCGGTTATTGTGGGATCAGCATTGAAAGCGCTGGAAGATGAAGATAGCGAATATGGGAAGAAATCAATAGATAAGTTAATGAGGAAATTAGATGAGTACGTAGCAGTTCCACCAAGGCCTGTGGAATTGCCATTTATATTACCGATCGAGGATGTGTTTTCGATATCGGGGCGTGGGACAGTAGTAACAGGAAGGATAGAGAGGGGTGAGATAAAGCCCGGGGAAGAAATAGAGATAATAGGTTTGAAAGTGACACAAAAGACGATATGTACTGGCGTGGAAATGTTTAAGAAATTGTTGGATAAAGGAAGCGCAGGGCTCAATGTAGGAATATTGCTCAGAGGAACAAAAAGGGAAGAAGTGGAGAGGGGGCAAGTATTAGCAAAACCAGGGACAATAACGCCGCACAAGAAATTTAAGGCGGAAGTCTACATATTGAAGAAAGAAGAAGGAGGGAGACATACGCCATTTTTTGCGAATTACCAGCC
>JAITXQ010000096.1 GCA_031284675.1 Rickettsiales bacterium
ACAAAACAGTTTTGTTATATCTTCCATGGGTAACCTCATCTATTTTTTTTGTATTTGTTGAGTTTACCCTACTCTCCTGCCTTTTCTATTCTCTTTTTAATCCAGAATTAGCGTTATTAGAGTTCATCCTTAATCAGCATTGTTTCTTCCTTAACCGCTTCTACAGTACAGTCATGGACAAATGTCTTTTCACAGTAAGGACAAGCTATTTCCTCTTCTTCTCCCATATCTAAATATATTAATGGATGGCCAGAATCCTCATCGTTTTCATTACCGTGACAACAAACTTTTCTATTATTAACTCTCACTTTTGACATGTTGACCCTTTAATTTACAACATTTTATATATTGAATATATCCATTTAGAAATAAAAAAACAAGAAGCACTATTCTCTATTTTTTATCCTATTTAGGTTAATCAATTCGTTTTGAACGCCTTCTGGTACAAATTTGCTAACATCTTCTCCTAATCTTGCTATTTCTTTTACAAAACTTGATGAGATAAATTGAGTATCTTCAGAGGCAGGAAGAAATATGGTTTCAATTTCAGGAAGAAGCTTATAATTTACCCAACTCATTTGAAACTCATAATCAAAATCTGATACTGCTCTTAATCCTCTAATAATAACAGAAGCATTCTGCTCTTTGGCAAACCTCACTAACAACCCATTAAAAGATATAACATCTGCACCAATTCCTAATCCTTTAATTTCATTTTCAGCCATGCTTGTGCGTAGCTTTGCGTCAAAAGCAGCATGCTTATTAATATTTTCTGCAACTCCGATTATTAGTTTATCGACTAGTTTGCACGCTCTTTTTATTATGTCAATATGCCCAAAGGTTATAGGGTCAAATGTGCCGGGGTAGATTCCTATTCTGTTATTAATGTTCATCCTTTATTTTTATATAAATTACTTTAAAAACTTTTAATAGACATAATAACATTTTTTATCTAAAAATGAAAGCATATGGTTGGCCTGATAGCTCAGTTGGTAGAGCAAAGGACTGAAAATCCTTGTGTCGCTGGTTCGATTCCTGCTCAGGCCACTTTCCCTTTCTTAACAAATTTACCTTCCTATTGCAAAATGCTCTATAGTATGTTACAATATTAATACAGATATTCAAGAGATAAATCATGATATATAAATATTATAATAAAATATTTAATGTCCTATTAATTATAATTCTATTATTAAGCAATATTACTTACGCTGGCGCTAGTGAAAAACCAGCATTCCAGCACGTAACCAGAAAAGAAAAATCAGCGTCAATTGCTTTAATGGCGAAGGATGCGGTAAATAACGATATAGTTGTTGGTCTATTGAAAACACAAGAAGAGATATATCCACATGAGCTTGGGCTATCTCAAAGTGTCTACGAGATGTTCAATAATTTTGGAGTTAAAACTGTACTAATTGATTACAATAAAATAATTAGCCTTAAAAAAATTCAAGAAGAATCACTGAGCCTTGCAAAGAAAGATGAAATTCTGGCAAGAAAGCTAACATTAGACCGAATAAAAATTGAAGTTGCACAATTCATTAAAGAGCAAAAAATAAATAGAATATTCATTCCGGGAAATTACTATAATCTGCATTCAGAGCCCTTTCCTCCTACTCCTTGCCGCCAGCTTGTTACTGAAGCAGTTGTAAAAATAGTAGATGATAATCCTGCAATTCACTTACTTGGCATATGTGGCGGTTTGCAAGACATTATGAATGCAAAAGGGATTGAAGTAGTGAGTGTGGCAAATCTCGTGAGTGATGAAGAAAAGCAAAGATCTCATTTAAAATCAGCACCTAATCCACAGCAAGAAGATGTACCTCTCCAACAAATAAAGATTATTCCGAATAGTCGTTTAGCAGAAGTAGTAGCCAAATTCTTAATACCTGACGAAAATGGCTGGTTTTCAACATGTTTTCCGGATGCTCATTCAGGGGCAGTAAGTAATATGCCAGAAAATAGAAGAAAATTAGAATTACTTGAGTACAAAATTGCAGCATTTTCGAGTGATGGGATAATAGAAGCAATTGAAGATAAGCATGGTAATGTTTACTTTCAAAGTCATCCAGAAGCCCTTGTTGTAAAATCAGATAAAAATCTCTATTTATCAAACCAGAAGGAACGTCAAGTGTCTACACTAGTTGCTATAGCGATTATAAATGATTTTCTTTATCGTGCTTAACGGACGCTTTCTAACATCAACACACCATATACAGAACTCTTTTTCGTCATCCCAGTACCCTCTCTTGTCATCCCAGTGCGTGACACTGGGATCTGAGTTTTTTATTGTATGGCTATTACATTCATATACTTGCAGGCATAAGCTTCTCATATATAGTGAGTGCAAAAAAGTAAATGAGATCCCAGTGTCACGCACTGGGATGACAGGAGAAGGAAGCTACTTAAATAACGAGAGGGAGTACCGGAATGACGAGAAAGGAGCTACTCGAATGACAAAAGGTAACGCAAGAAGTCTACTGCTACTCCATGTCAAGAACAACCATAAGTTCATTAGGATTCACATAACCTAAAGCATTTTTTGCTTGCTCATCAAGCAGATCTAAATCCAAGCTTTTTTCATATAAGCCGAATACTTTGTTGCCCAACTTTTCCTTTTCAAAAGAGGTATCCTTTAGCAAAAGTTCATTGTACTCTATTTCTTTTTTTAAATTCATTAATACCAATAAGCCACGTTTGCCTGTAATTGTGCTAATGCTGAAATATAGTGTAAGAGAAGAAATGAGCAAGGCTGCACTTAAACACAGTAACTTTTTCTTTTTCTGAGGTGTAAGCACCATGCCTTCACATATAAGAAATTGAAAAGTATATAATATGAAAAGGTAAACAAAAAACTAAGAGCCCTGGCGCGCTTTACACCTTGGCTTTACCTTATTTATAATGTAAATCTTACCACCCCTCTTCACAACTTTACAATTTTTATCTCTATTACGATGGGATTTTAGTGACCCTTTGACTTTCATATCTATAGTAAGAATTAAATTACCTTATATTATGATCACTTATAAAGAGTTAGTCAATTGATAAATTTCTCACATTTTATTAAAATATTGTATAATCGTTGCTGATACTTCTTCGATCGACTTTTGTGTGACATCAATAATTGGCCAATTATTCTGTTTAAAGAGCTCCTCTGCTTCCTTAATTTCCCTTTTTACTTTATCGTAATTAGCGTACACGTTATTATTTTCATTATTAATTGAGGTCAGTCTATTTTTACGTATTTCTATTAGTCTACTGACGCCTATTGTTAACCCTATTGTTAGTTTGTTTTTTAATTTTGCTAAGTCGACATAAAAGGGTATCTCGCTAACAAAAGGAATATTTGCAACTTTATAGCCTCGGTAAGCTAAATACGTACTGGTGGGAGACTTTGACGTACGAGAAACTCCAACTAAAATTATATCTGCTTCATCAACATCTTGAATATTTTGCCCGTCATCATGATTAATAGTGTAGTTTATTGCCTCAATGCGCTGAAAGTATTCGTTACTTATCTCAGCATGCAAGTCAAGCTTTTCATCCTTTTCAATTTCAAGATAGGACGAAATCTCTCTAATAATATGTGATAATATTGCTCTATAGGGAATTTTCAACTCTATACAGTTATCTTTTAGATATTTTCTTAGCTCATCATCAGTAATAGTGCATATAACAAAGTTATGCTCATCACTTTTCTTATTGATTTCCTCCAAAATTTTGTCAACCTGTTCTTTTTCTTTCACAAAAGACCAAACATATTCGATCGTTTCTACAGAACGAAAATGCTTCAGAGCTGATTTTGCAACTGATATAACAGTTTCACCACTTGAATCTGATACTAAGTGTAGATTAAGCTTTTTGAGGGTCATGTTTTATATAGTGTTATACTAAAAATAATAGCAAGCAATCGGCTACTGAAATTGTGCTAATTTGTTAATCTATGTCAATGCAGAAAAACTATCATGTTGATAAAGTTCAAACTAATTGGTAAATTCTTAACACAATTATTCTTGAAACAAATGTTTTTATTAAAGCCTACAAATTTCTCTTATTTTTCTAAGAAGGCGCTGCCTTGGCTTGGGGTTATTTGTTTCACATGTTTTTTAATCGGAATGTTTTTAGCTTTATTCTTCTCTCCAGAGGATTATAAACAAGGAGAAATTGTACGAATTATGTACCTTCACGTACCTTCTGCATGGCTTTCTCTTGGAATATATGGATTAATTGCTTCACTAAGCTTTATTTCATTAGTGTGGAATAATAGCATTGCTAGTGTTTTGGCACATGCTGCTGCTCCTGCAGGGGCAGTCTTTTCTGCAATATGCTTAATTACAGGTAGTATCTGGGGAAAAGGAACCTGGGGCACTTGGTGGGTATGGGATGCAAGGCTTACTTCAATGTTAATTTTATTTTTCCTATATGTTGGATATCTTTCATTGTGGAGCGCTTTTGATAATGAAGCGAGAGCCGAAAAATCAGCGGCAGTATTTGCCATTTTTAGTGCTATAAATATTCCTATAGTAAAATTTTCTGTGAATTTATGGTCTACTCTCCATCAGCCAGCGAGTATTCTTAGAAAAGGTGGAGTAGCAATAGAAGGTTCTTTATTGCTGCCATTAATTATAATGTTTATGTTTTGTGCCACATTTTTTTTAGTAGTGTGGATATTATATGCCCTCCATTTGATCAATTTATATAAAATAAAAAGAGAAATTAGTGTGCGGTATTAGATCTAAAGATGACCTGACATTTTCACTTCGTAAACATACCAAGAATTTTGTCCATTATTCCACCCATATTTGCTTCAGCTTGAGTATACTCTATTTTACCACCATTCAAAATTAGTTTAGTATCTGATCCAGGTGATATGTCAACAAACTTACTACCAACAACCCCACTGCTAGTGATCAGAGCTGAGCTATCAGTTGGTAATTTTATATCTCTGCTTATGCACATATCGACTCGTGCTACATAGGTAGCTTTATCAAGTGATACACCTGTTATGTTCCCAATATCCACACCAGAAATCTTAACGCTATCGCCAACTCCTACACCGTTAGCATTAGCAAAAAGGCCGTATATTTTATAACAATCCTTATAGCTTTTTTTTATGTAAGATAGCTTATCAATAGCAAAGAAAATCAGAAAAATAGTAAAAACTAATACAAATAATCCAGCAATTATTTCAAGTATATTTGATCTTCGCATCTTTAGTTATCAGGATTCCAGCTTTCATAGTAGTTATTCACTTTTTGGTTTGGATAGTACGCATCTTTTGTACCAGTTAAATTAGGAATATGCTTTACTTTTCTTTTTTTATTATTAACTGGCACTACATTATCGGTATAATGAAGCCATATATGCCACTCTGGAGGTACTGTTGTAGGTTCAGAGACATTGTTATATATTACCCACCTTTTTCCTTTACTTGATTCATAGTAAGAATTTTCATTTTCGTCTCTTCCTACAAATTTACCTTCTCTTCGTAACAGACGTTTTATTGTACTACAAATTTTAGATAACATACATAAGAGTACCAAAACAAAAAGTATTATATATACTAATACTTTAACAATATATTAACAACAGTTTAATGCAATTACCAATTTTACAAGTTATTATATCAATAATTGCATCGATATTTTGCTTTCTTACCAAGAGACACAAGGTATCTTGGTTTATTTCTTTTATCGCAACAACAGTAACTCTTATCATTTCATCGATACTACTCATTAAAACATGTAAGGGCGAAATTATAACTTATCACCTCGGAGATTGGGCTCCTCCGCATGGAATAGAGTTAAGAATTGATGTGTTAAATTCCTTAATTCTAACTTTGGTGAATTTTATAGCGCTGATTAGTGTGCTTTATAGCTTTTATATTAACGAAAAAGAGATTAGCAAAAACAAAATCACTGGTTTTTACTCTTTGTTTCTATTGTGCTTAAGCGGACTGCTTGGGATTTTAGTAACAAACGATATATTTAATCTTTATGTTTTTTTGGAGATTTCATCTCTTTCTTCTTACGTGCTAGTTTCAATGGGAAGAGATAAAAAAGCTCTGGTTGCAGCATTTGAATATCTAATTAGTGGCACTATAGGCGCAACGTTTTACTTATTTGGTATCGGGCTTTTGTACTCCATGACTGGAACGCTCAATATGTCCGACATGGCTGAAAGAATAGTGCCATTATACGATAATAACATCATAAAACTTGGCACATTGTTTATCTTTGTTGGTCTTTCAATCAAAATGGCACTATTTCCATTAAGCAGATGGCTAGTTAATGCGTATAGCGCATCACCTAATTTCATTAGCATATTCTTTTCAGGCACAGTGACCAAAGTGATGATATATGTTTTTATCAGAATCTTTTATACTGTTTTCCATCAAAATTTCTTTTTATTTAAATCGCCATTAAACAATGTAATTATTATCCTTGCACTTTGTGCTATTGTATTTGGGTCAATATCTGCAATAACCGCAAAAGATATAAAAAGATTTCTTGCTAACTCTAGTGTCAGCCAAATTGGTTATATAATTTTAGCACTGAGTTTTAACTCAAAAGCAGGTTTATTTGCAGCAATTCTTCACATAATAAATCATAGCGTAATAAAAACATCTTTATTTATGGCTGCGGGATGCATTTCCTATAAATCTGATACGACAAAGATAGAGAATTTATCAGGACTCAAGAAATCAATGCCTTACACAACGCTTGCATTTACTTTACTCAGCTTAGCATTGATAGGCGTACCGCTAACCAATGGTTTTGTAAGCAAGTGGTATATAATGAAAGCAATTATAGAATCTCATGCATGGATTTCGCTTATAACATTTGCTGCTGGATCTTTCCTTGCACTGATATATATGTGGAAGATGGTAGAGAAAATGTATTTTGAAAATGATGCAGCGTCACACGCTAGAATGACACCGGGTAAAATTAATGATGTGCCATTTCCTATGCTTTTCTGTCTATTATTTATGGCAGCTTTAACAATAGTGACTGGAATATATAGCACTCCAATTCGATTAGTGGTAGAGAAATTGGCTTTTTGATTTTCATCTTTTTTCATATTTTACTATACTTTAAGACATAAGGACTTTTGTTGTGGATAGGCTAAAGAAGATTCATTGGTTATTAGTCATTAACGTAATAGCTCTGTTTTGTGTCGGCATGGTTGTTCAATGCTCCTCTGCTGGAGGAAGGTGGATGCCATTTGCGATTCACCAACTAGTCATATTCTCCTCCTTCTTTCTATTGGCTATAGCTATGTTGTTCATAGAGCTAGATTTTTATTTGAAGCACGCTTATTTTTTTTATATATCAGCAGTGGTTTCGCTATTAGTAGTCAATCTTTTTGGCTCGCACATAATGGGTGCAACAAGATGGATAAGAATCGGATCAATTAGTTTGCAACCATCAGAATTCGCAAAAGTGGGCTTAATACTTGCACTTGCTCGTTATTTTGATAAGCAAAGTGTATATAAAATGATGGAACTTCAAAGATTGCTTAAGGCACTTATAATTATTTTCTTACCAGTATTCTTGGTGTTAAAGCAACCTAATTTAGGCACATCTATGATAATGTTATTTATAGGGGCATCAATGATATTCACAGCAATAATAAAAAGAGCTCATTTAGTAATTTGTGGAACGCTTGGCATCTTTGCAGTACCGGCTATTTGGCCTTTTTTACGTCCTTATCACAAGCAAAGGATATTGTCGTTTTTGGATTCATCAGTGGATCCACTTGGAATAGGCTATAACGCGCAGCAATCTCAAATAGCTATTGGTTCTGGAGGTTTACTTGGTAAGGGTTTTGTTAATGGAAGTCAAACTCAACTTGGATTTTTGCCGGAAAAGCATACAGATTTTGCTTTTGCGTTGCTGAGTGAAGAATGGGGATTTTTAGGTAGTATGGCTTTAATTTTACTCTATACTACATTGCTTGCTATAATATTCTCTATAGCTTATAAGTCAGAAAATTATTTTTCTAAATCAGTATCTATCGGAATTTTCGCTTTTTTTAGCGCTCATTTCTTCATAAACATTGGAATGACAATAGGTCTTTTACCTGTAATAGGCGATCCTTTGCCATTTCTGTCCTATGGAGGAAGCACAACTGCTGCGAGCTTAATATGTATAGGGTTACTACTTAGTTCTGTAGTGACCTCACCTGGACGCACTAACTTGACACGTATGGCGCCCCATAGGGTGTCATTCAAGTAGCTGACACTGAAATCCATTTGTGTGTAACTCTGCCATCAAATTGCGTTTTGGCATAAAATGTGACGTTCATTAGACTTATGCAAGCAAAGCTTCCAGTGTCAGTTACTTGGATGACAGAAACGGTTTGTGTTAGCTATAGCTATTGAAATTACGTATATCGATTGTTGTAAAATCAGACAATTGTTCCGTAGAGCTATGTCCTGTAATAATTACTATACCATTTTGCTTAGAGCGTATTGAGATTAGGTTCAGCACTAATTCACACGTTGCACTATCAAGATTACAAAATGGTTCATCTACCAGCCAAATGTTTGCATTAGAAATCAAGAGGCGAGCAAGCGCAACTCTTCTTTTCCAGCCTGCAGAAAGTTCGCTGTATTTAATATTAAGTACAGGCTGCAATTGCAAACAACAAATAGCTGCCATAATCAATTCTCTAGTATTTCGTATTCCTGCCCAGAATTCTATGTTTTTAGCAACAGTTAAGCTATCCTTGCAGGCGTTTTTATGCCCTACATAGACCATAGAAGGTATATAGGATTTTGGGTCATCATATATGTCCTTTCCGCAGTGCCTTATATTTCCTGACACCAGTGGCAAGAGTCCAGATAAACTTCTAATTAAGCTGGTTTTACCACTACCATTTGGACCAGTGATTAAGATCTTCGATTTTGGTTCAGCTTTAAAACTAAGATTTTTAAATAATACTTTGTTATTACGAGCGCAGGATAAATTTTCACATTCGAGCATTTACTGGACCTCCAAAAAGGATGATGTCATCCCAGAGCCCAAACACTTCAGTGTATGAGTGTTGCAACTTGTAAGTAGTTTGCACAACGGATAGTGTCATTCCAGTGCTTAACACTGGAATACAGTTTTTTTTACACAATTGCTTGGTTGCAATTGACTTTTCTGAATCCCAGACAAGGATGGCATGGGATAATGCAAGAAGTCTAATGTTTGTTAAGCACATTTGCAAGCAAAGTTTGCTGGATCCCAGTGCATGACACTGGGATGACACCCTTGTGTTTGAGGCAAAACTGGTTATAAAATTCAACACAATGCAAGAAGTTTAATATCAGAAGGCAGGTTATACAATGGATACATCATCTGCCCTTTCCTTTATATTTACCCTTAGTTGAAGCTTGCGCTTTAACAAATAGTTCCCAAAATCCTTTCTGGCCGCCTTCTCTATGTATCAATTGTGCAAAACGCTGCATTAAACCATTACCCAGCATAACCATTTGCGTCCATTTACCTACCGGCTTTGCAATATCAACTATTTCCAGATCTTCTTTATAAACTTGTACATCTTTCTGGTTCTCGCGTAGTATTTCTTGTTGTTTCATCAACTCTTTTTGCTTATTTTCCTGATACAATTCATTATATTCCCTGTTTTCTTCCCACTCTTCTTTAAGGACTTTTTTAGGAAATATGATTCTTCTAATGCGATTTTTGTACATTTTTCTAAAAAAGAGAAATACTGCAGCTACAGCAAGTAATGTTATGCTATATATTATGATCTGTGCAAACGGCATTTTTTATATCCAATTTATTAAAAACACCCCTATTATTATACCATAATTATAGAAATTCTGCAATTTTTTGTGTGAGTAAAGACAGTATAAAAGCAATACTGCTCTATTTCGAAAATTGCACAAATACCTGACGAACGGGCTTGTATGTAATAAGGTTTATTTCTATACTTCTTAAAGAATTTAGAAGTAAAATAAATATGAACTGCTATAAAACTCACACGTGCAATGAACTGCGAAAAAGCGACGTAGAAAAGGAAGTTACCCTCTCAGGGTGGCTATACCGTAAGCGCGACCATGGTAACCTAATTTTTGTTGATTTAAGAGACTCTTACGGAATTACTCAGCTAGTATTTAACAATAACAAAGATTTTTTTGGTGAGATCTCAAATTTAAAATCAGAAAGTGTGATTACTGTTACAGGAATAGTTGAAGCTAGAACTGAAGATACAATAAACAGCTCCATTTCAACAGGAGAGATTGAGGTTGTAGTTAGTAATTTGCATATTGAATCAGAAGTCGAGTTTCACGATGATGAAGAAATAGCAAAGGAAGAAAGAAGCATATTAGCAAGCATTGCCGGTGAGCAAGAATATCCGGAAAATATGAGATTTAAATATAGGTTCCTTGATTTAAGACGAGAAAAAGCCCGTAACAATATTATCCTGCGCTCACAAATTATTGCAGAGCTCCGCAAGCTCATGATAGAGCAAGGGTTTTTAGAGATTCAAACTCCAATACTCACTGCTTCGTCCCCTGAAGGTGCACGTGATTATTTAGTACCGAGTAGACTAAATCCTGGCAAATTCTATGCATTGCCACAAGCTCCGCAGATTTTTAAGCAGTTGCTCATGGTCTCAGGGTTTGATAAATATTTCCAAATTGCACCGTGTTTCCGTGATGAAGACGCAAGGGCTGACCGTTCTCCGGGAGAGTTCTATCAGCTAGATCTTGAAATGTCTTTTGTGACTCAAGAAGACATCTTTCAGATTATTGAGTCTACCTTATATAAAGTGTTTGCTAAATTTTCTCGCAAGTCTGTCGATAAAGATTTCCCACGTATTACGTACAAAGAGGCAATGCTCAAATATGGCTCTGATAAGCCAGACCTGCGTAATCCATTATTAATCAGCGATGTTACAGAAATTTTCCGTGATTCAGAGTTCAATATTTTCAAAAGCAATATTGAGCGTGGTATGGTAGTTAGAGCAATTCCTGCTCCTAAAACAGCAGAGGAACCACGCAGCTTCTTTGATAAAAAAATAGAACATGCACAAAAAGAATTTGGTGCTAAAGGTCTTGGATATATAACGTTTGATAAAGATGGAACTGCAAAAGGACCAATCGCTAAATTCCTTAATGATAATAGGCTAAATCACATAAGAGAAGTAACGAATGTAAAGCCTGGAGATAGTGTGTTCTTTGCTTCTGACAAAGAGAATGAGGCAGCAAACATTGCAGGAAAAGTACGCTCTTTTTTAGGGTCAGAATTAGGTCTTATAAATGATAATATCTTCAAGTTCTGTTGGATTATTGATTTTCCATATTTTGCGTATGATGATAAAAGCAAAAAGATTGATTTTTTTCATAATCCATTTTCTATGCCACACGGCGGTCTGAAAGATTTAAAGGAAAAAGATCCACTGGATATCCTTGCTTATCAATATGATCTGGTCTGCAATGGAATAGAATTATCAAGCGGAGCAATTCGTAATAATAAACTGGATATCATGTATAAAGCTTTTGCCATTGCAGGTTATAGCCAGAAAGAAGTTAATGCAAAATTCGGTGCGCTCGTACGTGCATTCAGATTTGGAGTACCACCTCATGGCGGTATAGCACCAGGGGTTGATAGAATGGTTATGCTGCTTGCTGATGAGCCAAACATTCGTGAAGTAATCTGTTTTCCTATGAACCAGCAAGGCGAAGATGTTCTAATGGGTGCCCCTTCCAAAGTGGACAATAAACATTTACGTGAACTGTCTTTGCAGGTCATTGAATGAAAAATTTTATAGCGAAGCAAATAGCACATTACATTATGGCAAATTATGAATAATATCCAAAAGGCAATACTATCCAGTATAATCTGTAACATGATTGTGTGGTATGAATTGACTCTTTTTGGGGTCTTAATACACACAATAAGTAACATTTTTTTTCCATCAGAAAGTGATTACTTAAGTACAATCAAATTTCTTGGTACTTTTGCAGTTGGCTTTGGATTTAGACCACTTGGTGCATTTATTTTTGGCTACATTGGAGATAAGTATGGTAGAAGGAAAGTTTTGCTCACTTCCATAATATTAGTTTCGATATCATCTACTATAATTGGAATTATACCTGGCTATAAAGAAATTGGAATATTTTCTCCTATGTTGCTTCTACTTTGTAGAATAACACAAGGAATGGCAGCAGGTGGAGAAACGAGTATCAACTCAGCCTTTTTAATAGAGCATTCGAGCGATAAAAAAAATCTAGGTTTTTTAGGTAGCATGAAAGCTTTTAGCGGTGCCCTTGGTTCAATCGTATGCTTTGTAATGATAGCTATTTGCAAAAAATTTACAGGTGAAAACTATGAAATTTGGGGCTGGAGATTGCCCTTCTATTTCTGCTCTATTATGGGAGTAATAGGTTTTTTAACAAGATATATAATGGAAGAGAGCTTAGCATATAAAACACATGATAAAAATAAAAGCTTATCTCATTCTCCATTTTTAGAGTTAATCAGAAGCTATAAAAAGGCGTTTGTGATAGCAATTGGACTTGGTATTGCCCAAAATGCAATCGTCTATTCAGTAATCATGTTTTATAACATATCTGTAAAAGAACTTATTCTATCAGGTCTCGACATCAAAAACATAGTAAGGATCATAAGCGAAATTATATTTGGAGTGTCTGCAGTGCTGTTTGCAATGCTATCTGATAAAGTTGGAAGAAAAAATGTGATGGTTCCTATATTAATAGTTTTAGCTTGCGCCAGCTTACCGGCGTTTTCGCTACTATCACATGATAACTACTATATTGTAACGTTCTCTTACCTGTTGATGAGCATACCAATAGCTGCATCTTTTGGAGTATATAGTTCTCTTGTCTGCGAGTTATTTCCAACAAAAGTTAGATGCACTGGCTTTAGCCTAGCACATAATATATCTGCAGGAATTTTTGGTGGTCTTTCTCCTTCTATATGTATGTTACTTATTGAAAAAACTGAAACGAAATTTGCAGCAGGCATTTATCTTACTGCCTGTGCATTAACTAGCCTGATATCTATGCTTCAAATCAAAGCCAAAGACAAAAAAGTTGATTGGTGAAGTTTTTTCTTTCATAGTTTCTTACCATAAAGTTCTGCTTTTTGTCAGCGCTGACTTTAGCTTTAAAAAACACAAACCAAGTCCTCTCATTCAAGAACTTTCCTTCAACTTTTACTCACATTTTTTCTTAGCTTGACTATAGTTTTTTGAATATTCCCTTATACACTAAGCAAAGATGTTCCTACTTAGTAACTGTGCACAAGGATTACTTGAGCGAGTTCTCAGAGAATTATCTGGATTCTTTGAGTTATCAAGATCTACAAACAATATATCACACTTCTTCACCCACTTGCCCAATTCCTCAAGCTTTGTTTTAAAATTCTCTTTGCTATAACCTTGATTTTTGTTAAGGAAAATTTCTCCTTTTAGTCCATTTAATAAATCCTTTAATTTACCTAATTCTTGATCATCAAGCGCACCTAACAGACCATCCACTGCTTTGACCATTTTAACACCATTCTCGTCATTAGTATTTGAGCTACAGTAATTTTCATCTTTACTGAACCGCTTACCAACTCTAGAACGTAGTACATCTATGTGATATGGTAGATAAGTAAAAAGACGGCATAAATCTTTACCACTAATATCAGAAAATTCTGCTGACTCCAACCAATGTATAGGAAAACAATGAGTATCCTCTTCCGTAGTGCTGGTAGGCTTTAGCATAGTATGTTTTTTGAAAAGTATCTCAAATATTTTGTCTTGCATAGCTTGTTCATTTTTGTTTTTATTATTTTTCTCCATTTCTTTAACCTTTGTTACTAACTGCGCCTTTTCCTTGATTACCTGATCACCCTCGTTATTAAAAAACATGGTATAAGGAGTGATCGAGTTAATAATTTTATATGTTTCAACATCCCAATGTCCAATTTTTAATATATATTTTACTAATTTTCTACGCCAAGATTCCTTCTTACTATCATCAATTGGTACGATAACATCTGCTATTGAGCTAAAAGAAGCAGATATTTGACATCTAAGGTAAATTCCTTTACTTGCAAATTTTTCATATACCGATGCAGCCACTCCTCCACCAATAGAATAACCTCTTAACATAATACTATCTGGATGTACGCCTTTTTCTAATAGATTTAAAACACGTTTTACTCCTACTGCAACTGAATCTTCACCTCTGGTATAAAATTTTGCATTTGATCTGATTGCAACATTGTTAATAAGTAAAGCAGTTACTAAAAAAGCTATACCCAGAACTATAAAAATCGGTATTGCTAGTGCCAGTGGTGCTTTAACACAATATATAGCCAAACCTATTGAAGAAAAAGTTGCTAAGGCGATTATATTATTAAGAATCAGTCTACGTTTAGAAGATGCTAATACGCCTGGGTTATGCCACTCGGAATGATATGGGTAGTTACATAAGTCTACAACTGTATTTTCATCACACCAATTCCTATCATCAGAATAATGATTACCTATATTTTCACAGTTACCAGGAAAATAAACTATATATTTTGTGTATCTATTAACTTCTTTACTTAATTTTATAGTCTTACAAGTAACTTTCATTGTACACCTCACATTATATATCTATTAATACACTATACTATTTTTATTAATTATATCAAGGTAAAAAACCCTAAAAAATAATATATTATGGAAATAAAAACGTAAAATTATTGTAACAAAATTAGGTAAATTTATATATCTAAATAGGGTAAAAACAGGCCAATATAGCGTATTTAGCGTTATACTAAAATTACTTTAAAGAAAAATTTGAACAGATCACGTGGTGAAGTAGACATTACAAGAACAATTGCATCAACAATATAGCCTAGAATTTTTTACATATGGACTTTTCTGATAGTAATAAGAGATCAGAAACTTTAAATAGCTAAAACTTTTAAATAATAACTTTATATCTAGTAGCTTTACCTTCTCCAAGACGCTGTAAGTATTTCATATCCAGTAGTTTTTTTGTAATTGCCTCTACTGTTCTTGGAGGAAATCCTAGAGCTTCTATAGCATCTTTTCTACTAAATTCTTTATCTGCAAGGCTAAGCACCCATTCCCACAAGAGCAATTGTTTTCTTGATAATAAATATTCAGTATTATCTCTCTCAAGAATATAATGCGCCTCATTTGCTTGTGTTTTAAGCACATTAAGAAAAAATATTAACCATGGGGAAATATCTTCTTTGCTGCTTTTCCAGCTGCTTTGTGTTTTATTAAGTGCTAAATAATAATCAAGTTTGTTCGCTTCAATTATCTTTTCATGTGATACAATAGATACAAAATCATAACTCTGCTGCAGTAGCATTAAATTAGTTATTAATCTACTAGTTCTGCCATTTCCATCTTGAAAAGGGTGTATTGCCAAATACTCAAAAATAAAGTTAGCACCAATAATAAGAGGATGCTTAAATTTATTATTTAAGGACCAGTGATACCAATCAATAAGCTCTTGTACTTCCTTTTTAACAAGGTAAGGTGGCGTGGGGTCGAAAATTATACCAACTACATCTCCATTCTGATCTTTTGCCTCAACTCTATTAGGACTTGTTTTATATTTTCCCTTATGGTATAAATCTTTATCACTATAGAGCAACATCTGGTTATTAATGTGCAACATTGATGACCTACTAATTGGAATATCTGTATAATCATGAAATATCCATTTAAGCATTTCCAGGTAACCAGCAATTTCTTGCTCATCTCTATTTTTAAATTTCTTGATACGTAGATTTCTATATAAAGTTTCAACTGACCTTACCCAGAAAAAGTAGAGAGAAAGTTAAGACGTTTTTTGAGTAAAATAAAACGTTTTTTCAAAGAGGTGTAATATGACAAATAGAAGAGAATACACAGCAAAATTTAGATTAGAAGCTGTTAAGCTGGTTAAAGAAACAGGTCAAGCAAGTACAAAAATAGCAAAAGATCTAGGTATAGATGGCAGTATGTTAAGTAAATGGGTAAGAAAATATGATGGA
>JAITXQ010000068.1 GCA_031284675.1 Rickettsiales bacterium
GACAAAACAGTTTTGTTATATCTTCCATGGGTAACCTCATCTATTTTTTTTGTATTTGTTGAGTTTACCCTACTCTCCTGCCTTTTCTATTCTCTTTTTAATCCAGAATTAGCGTTTCTACAGCAGTAGAACATAAGGTTTGCTGCTCCATGGTCGTTTCTACGCTAAGAGTACCTTTTGAAAGCTTTTGTTCTTTGGTTTCTTCTAAAAAGCCCTTACTGCTAGAGGCGCTTGGCCCTTGTGTACAATCTGTGGCAGTTTCTTTTGCAGTAGTGGTACCCTTCCAATTTTTGAATTTTTTAGCAATAGCTTTTCCTATTTTTTTTTGGTGTTTTCATAGTTTTTCTCTTTCTATTAAAATTTGTTAATTGAGTTGTAGTAGTTGAAATAGCGAACCGTAAAATTAGAAAACTTGGTTGAAGATAGTAACGACAAAAAATCTTTTATTGACTTAATTCTATTTTATCCCTTAAACTTAGTTAATTTTTTTGTTAGTTCTCAGCTAGGTGTGTACCTTTACATAAATAAAAATTAATAAAACGCATTCTATATGGCTAATTTTGTTAAATTAACAAGCAAGCGTGAGAGGAGTTTGTTTTTAGTGTTACTCCTTTACTCAGAATATTAAAAAACATGCTAAAAGAACAAGACAAAATATTCACCAACTTAAATGGTAAAGAAACTCCACTACTCAAGGGTGCAAAAAAACGTGGTAGTTGGCAAAAAACAAAAGAATTATTAGCTTTAGGATCAGAAAAAATCATTGATAAAGTAAAACAATCTGGCTTAAGAGGACGAGGAGGCGCAGGATTTTCTACCGGTCTTAAATGGAGCTTTATGCCCAAAAATCTTTCAAAAGAACAACTAACATATTTAGTAGTCAACGCAGATGAGTCAGAACCTGGTACATGTAAAGATAGGGATATATTGCGATATGAGCCACATAAGTTACTTGAAGGAATTCTCCTGGCCGGCAGAGCGATCAGCGCATCAGTTGCGTATATTTATATCAGGGGTGAATTTTATAATGAATATTTAGTTCTAAAAAAAGCACTAGAGGAAGCCTATAAAGAAGGTCTAGTTGGAAAAAATGCTTGCAAATCAGGTTATGATCTTGATGTATTCATTCACAGAGGTGCAGGAGCTTATATATGCGGAGAAGAAACAGCTCAGCTTGAATCAATCGAAGGAAAAAAGGGCTTTCCTCGCATGAAACCTCCATTTCCTGCAGGTGTTGGACTTTTTGGCTGCCCAACTACAATAAACAATGTTGAAACTATAGCTATGGTTCCAGATATTCTGCGTCGCGGGGGAGAGTGGTTTGCATCTCTTGGCAAACCAAATAACACTGGTATTAAAGTTTTTTGTATTTCAGGGCACGTAAATAATCCATGTAATGTTGAAGAGGAGCTCGGAATTCCACTGCGTGAATTAATTGAAAAATATGCAGGTGGAGTGCAAGGAGGTTGGGATAACTTACTTACTATAATACCTGGTGGATCTTCAGTGCCATTAATTCCAAAATCTATATGCGATACTGTTGAAATGGATTTTGACTCATTAAGGGCTGTGCAATCAGGTCTTGGTACTGCTGCTGTGATAGTGATGGATAAATCTACTAATATAATAGCTGCAATAGAGAGATTATCGCACTTTTATATGCATGAGTCCTGTGGGCAATGCACACCGTGCCGTGAAGGTACTGGATGGATGTGGAGAATTATGAAGAAGATGGTAGCAGGAAATATTAAGCCTGATGAAATAGATAAACTACTTGACCTTACAACTCAAATAGAAGGACATACAATTTGCGCACTTGGCGATGCTGCAGCCTGGCCGATTCAAGGATTAATCAGACATTTTCGCCATGTGATCGAAGAGAGGGCGATAGTTTAACTCTACGTTACTCTATAATTATTTTTTGTATTTCTTGTCTACCTATTTTGCCACTTTGCTAAACGGATACGCCTCACTTATATATTCAACCTGTCACCCACTCTGAGAAGTATTGTCTCAAAAAGCTTCCAACCGAACAATACTATTCGTGGCTACTCATACCATCTCCATACGTTAAGATTTAAAATGAAAAGTAAGGCTAACCTTGTTAATACAGAATTAGAACCTAATTATTTTGGTCTTTCTAAGATACCGTCCAGCCTATAACTTTCGAGAAGGGGTTCTTTCCTACGTTACAGATTTTATATCTCAGGCAATCCACAGAGTTTCCCCCTTCTCCATCTAATGCTTAAGCTTAAAACATTAGATGCTTTTTTCAAGATACAAGGCATTCTACTATTAACTATTGCATTCCTGTACAATTTGATGCATCACTTTTTTCTCTCCACTTTTTCTGGGTAAGGTCAAATATAAGAAGCTATCGGTTAGTCATTGATGACAATTAAATTGCTGTAGAACGTTAAGAGAAGTGCTAAAATACTTCCCTTATCTTCAAAATAAGTTTACCAGCAAACCTAATTGTATTAAAATTGTTTAATGCAATTATAGTTATCACAATGCGCTTATCACAATATTACCTGCCAACTTTAAAAGAGGCTTCTGCTGGTACTGAAATTATTTCTCATCAATATTCTCTGCGTGCAGGCTTAATCAAGCAGACAGCGTCTGGCATTTATTCTTGGTTACCACTTAGTCTTCTGGTGCTAAAAAACATTGAAAACATTATTAGAGATGAGATGAAGAAATCCGGTGCAATTGAGGTATTGATGCCTTGTGTGCAGCCGGCGAGTCTTTGGCAGGAATCAGGACGTTATGACGATTACGGTAAAGAAATGCTGCGTATAAAGGATAGACACCAGAGTGATATGCTTTTTGGTCCAACTCATGAGGAGGTAGTAACTGATTTAATTAGAGGTATGGTAAAAAGTTATAAGAGTTTGCCGCTTTGTTTATATCAAATTCAATGGAAGTTTCGTGATGAAATCAGGCCACGTTTCGGTGTTATGAGAGGTAGGGAATTTCTTATGAAAGATGCGTATAGTTTTGATTTAGACTATGAAAGCGCGATAAGCTCGTATGATTTAATGTATAAGACTTATATCAAGATCTTCAAGCGCATGGGGCTTACTCCAATTGGAGTTAGGGCGGACACAGGACCAATAGGAGGGAATTTGAGCCACGAGTTCCATATATTGGCAAACACTGGTGAAAGCACTTTGTACTATGACAATAAATTTTCTGAACTATTGGAAAGTGAAGATGTTGAAAGTTTGAAGAGTATATATGCAGTTGCAGACGATATGCACGACCCTAAAACTTGCCCTGTGCCGCAAGAACAGTTGAGCATTAGTAAGGGTATTGAAATAGGGCATATTTTTTACTTTGGCGATAAATACTCAAAAACAATGAATGCAAAAGTTACCTTACAAGATGGGAAAAATGTTAATATGCATATGGGTTCGTATGGTATTGGGGTTTCAAGACTTGTCGGTGCAATAATAGAAGCTTTTCATGATGATAAAGGAATTGTCTGGCCAGAAGCGGTAGCTCCTTTTAGAATTGGTTTAGTCAACTTACAAGCAAAAGTAACAGAGTGTGTAAACACTGCGGATAAAATATACAAAGCTTTGAAAAGCAATGAAGTGCTTTACGATAATACAGAGGAAAGTGTGGGGGTAAAATTTGCTAGAATGGATCTTATAGGCTTGCCATGGCAAATAATTGTCGGAAAAAAGGCAATAGATGAAAATACAGTTGAAGTAAAAAATAGAGCAACTGGAGAGGTAGAGGAAATGCAGATTGAAAGAGCAATAAATCGCTTTAGCACAAAATGATATACGGTATTGGCACTGACATAGTATATATGCCAAGAATATTGAGAATCTTACAAAAATACGGGGAAAAATTTCTCAATAAAATCTACACTGAGCAAGAAATAAAAATAAGCAGGAAGTACAATAGCCAAGAAATGCAAGCAAGGTATTTTGCTAAACGCTTTGCAGCAAAAGAAGCTTTTGTTAAAGCACTAGGCAGTGGATTCAGCCAAGGCATTATAATGAAAGATATAGAAATATACAGTGATGTAAGAGGAAAGCCACATCTAGCCATTAGCAAAGATTTTATCTCTAAGAACCTCATAATTCATCTTTCTCTCAGTGACGATGGAGATTACGCCACCGCGTTTGTTATAATCTGCGGCTGGCAGTGACGAATTTTGGAGTTTAAGCCTAATTTGTCTTTGAGCTCTATAGTGTTTTCTAAAATGACCTTACCCAGAAAAAGTAGAGAGAAAGTTAAGACGTTTTTTGAGTAAAATAAAACGTTTTTTCAAAGAGGTGTAATATGACAAATAGAAGAGAATACACAGCAGAATTTAAATT
>JAITXQ010000003.1 GCA_031284675.1 Rickettsiales bacterium
GGAAAGCGGAGTCCGAGCGAGCAGCGAGGATTGGCTGCCTAGTTGCAGACAAGTCAGGGTCTTGTTTTTGTCTTTTTTGTAGTTAAGTCGTTATATTGTGTTAAAATCCTTGCAGCGGCCTAAAAAAGCCGCAAAAGCAAGGCTTTGTCTTTGATTTTTTTTGACAGCAGCTGTCTTTAGAAGTTTTAGAGAGTTTTTTGCCTTTTAGCGAGCATAACTTATTTTTAAATGTTCACTCTTGGCACACTTTTAAGCATTAACAACTTGAAGGAAGGGTAATTTGTTGGCGTAAATTTTAATTGGAAAGCCAAAAAGGTTAAGATGTTATTCTGTTTTCGAAATTCATTGATGGTATTAAAAAAAGAACATTCTAGTAGCACTTATCTTGGGATTATACTTAGGGATATATGGGTATTATGGAAACTATTGAGGTGGTGTGGGTGATACTTTAACGCAAGTATAGGCGTTCCCAGAGGGGTGAAAAGGTTCATCATTATAATTCTTCTCATCAGAATATTTTTTACTTTGTTTTTTGGAAATTGATCTAAAATTTTACAGTTGATAAAAAAGGGAGACATGAAGAAAATTGTTCTAAGCATTTTAATATTATTGTCATTCCAAACAAGTCTATTTTCTGATTTAAAAATGATTGATGGTTCCAGTAATGGAAATTTTTGGATTGAACTAAATGACACAGATCGGGTTTATTACTTAATAGGATTTGATGAAAAAAACTATGCATGAAGAATATTATGTTAAAGGAGTCACATATAAATCACTAATTGATTTTTTAGATAAGTTTTATTCTACATCTCAATATAAAATCATTCCTATAGAAAAAGCATTAAATTTGTTTTATTTGTCTGCTAATGGAAAAATAACTGTTAGAGAAATAGATGATTGTGCAACAGAGATGTTAAAGTTTTATACAGAAAATCCACCAATGATGACATAAAGTTAATTCTTAATATGTCTTGATAAAGTATTTTTTCATAGCACAAAATACAACTTGATTTGACAAGAAAGCAAAAATATTGCGAAGAAACTATGTAATTTCACTGCTCAGTGTCTCTTTCTTTTTCTCATTACATCTTTTTTGCAGTCTTCTTAACTTTCTTCTTCTTGCTAGTCTTGCCGCTTCTAGCCATTACAGATCTTGAGACGTCGCTTTGCTTATCAATGACGTAAAGATATACTGCTTCTCTTACTATAAGCCTACTTTGTGGACTTTCTCTGCCGTTGTATTTTACTTGGGAATGAAAAATTCGTTTTAAGCTACAAATTTTGAATTTATTTGTTCTTTATACTGTTTGTTTTTCAGAGTGTATTAGGAATTTGTAATTACTTGCGAATTTATCAACTATTTCTTGTCTTTCGCTAAGAGTTAATCTGGTGTCATCTTGAGACATTTCAAAAACAGATTTTAAATCATTGCGGAAATTCCTATGGAAAGGATATTTAGTTATGAAGTTGGCAATCACTGACAAATATCCCTGATATTTTGCAAATGTCTGACCATTAGCCTGTTGTGCGTTATTGCAGTGAAACTCCCAAGCTTTATTTGCCCAGTCAGCTTCATTGTCGGATGCTTTAATGAAGTTTACTACTAAACTCGTTATTACTCCAACTATGCCAGCGACTACTGCAGTCCTAACAACAATCTCCGTAGAATTCTCGCCATATCCTTTTAAAGGCATTAATAGACATCCAAAGATGATGCAGGTTGCTATTAGTTTTTTCATTTACTATCCCCTTTTAATTAAAGCTGCACGTGCGCATTATTCATGTTATCAGCGGTCACCTTGATGAAATCCGAACATATGCACAAAATTGTCATATGCGGCCTTAAGGCGTCTTTTTTCCTTATAAAGGTAATGCATATTTTTGTTTGCTTTGTGATTTTTATATACAAGGAATACTACTGCCGCAGTTAAGTCGACTTCCCAAATAGCGTCTATCGCATTACCTTGCTTTATTACAGTTTCTGGCCTGCTCTCTTTTCTGTTCGCATATTGCTTAAGTTGCCTACGAGCTCTCTGCGTTGACAGCTAGTAAGTAAGCTTGCCAGTATTAATATCAATGTTATATGTTTAAGCAACATCATTTATTCTTCTGCTGCACATTTTAGGCGTTATTATTTAAATCTGCTTCTGGCCTCCTGATCGGTTTTTTGCTCTTTTTCGTGAGTTGAGGATTTCTGATCATCAGATCCCTTAGAATCCTTGAGATCTGCTTTTTGGTTTTTCTCTTTTCGATCTTTGAGGGGCTGTGGTAGCTTTTGATTTTGAATTTTCCGCAGAGCTTGAATCTGTGGTTGGGGATGAACTCGGTATCGGAGTAGGAGATGGTGTAGGATTTGCTAATTTAGCTGTAAGTGGCATAAACTCTGAATCAACCAAGTAGTTTAACCTTAACACATTCGCTAAGCAACACCGCTATCATAAGTAGTATTGCTAGTTTCCTATCCATTTTTCACCTTCTTTTTAAGGCTGTTATGCTCTTGCTTTAGCTTCCATTAAATGAGCATACAAGAGAGCTGCACGCCCTATAGCAGTAAGAAATAATACACCTAATACACCTGCAATGTTCTCAGAATCTGGAATATCAGCAATACTCTCAGAGGTATGTCTTCTATCGCTGCTCTCTAGCTGTTGCTTGAGTATGCTATTTTTACCGCATCCTGCTAGTATAGACAACACAAGCGTTACTACAATGACCTTTGAATAGTGTAGCAGCTTCATATTTCTCATCTCATTGTTTTTCAGTTGTCAAGCTTAGGTTTTTTGCCCATCTTTATTTTTCCCAGCTTAATTTAAATCCCATCTTATGAAAAACCATGTCATGCCTTCATTTTTTTCTTGGATTTTCAAAACAAACTCATCTATTTTCTGTCTCTGCCTAATTGAAAATCTTTTATCAGTTAAAACTTCTCTCCTAATCCTTTCTATTGCTGCCGCATGGTCTCTCGCGGTGTCAAGTGTATCTTTTTTATCTTTAAGACTGACAAAATCATTGGCGTGTAAAATTATCTTATTCATTAACACATCAAGTTCTTTTTGGGAATCTGTCTTTACTAGTGAACATGAGCTACAAACAAATAAGCCCGTTATAACTATCAGAGTTAACACACTCGTTATCGATACTGACAATATTTTGGGTATTTTCACAATTATTCCCCTTTTGTGGTCTTTTTGACTTTCTTCGCTGACGTCTTCTTGTGGTAGCTTGGTCACCTCTAGCCATTACTGACCTTGAAATATCGTCTTGCTTATCAGTGAAGTAAAGATAGCCTGCTTCTCCTTACCAGGCCTACTTTGTGGATTTTCTCTGCCATAACATTCTCCTCGGAGATAAAACTGCTCGTTTTAAGCTATAAATTTGAATTTATTTGTTCTTCATATTGCTTGTTTTTTTTAGATATCAAAAATTTATAATTACTTGCGAATTTATCACCATATTTCTTGTTTTTCCTTTGGAGTTAATCTGTTGTCATCCTGAGACATTTCAAAAACAGACTTAAAATCATTGCGGAAATTTTCATGCTTAGGATATTTAGTTAAAAATTAGTAATTACCGACAGATATCTCTGATATTTTATAAATGCCTGACCTGGAGACAGTTCGTGGTATCACAGTAAAACTCCCAAGCCTTATTTGTCCAGCCAGTTTCATTGTCTCGAGCTTTTATAAAATTATCGAGAAAATCATACTATCGTACTTTCGATAATAATGATTAATAAGTATTGTTACACCTATTGTCATAACACCCCAATAATATCCTTTGTTTTATAACCATACCCTTTTAAAGGCGTTAAGAGACAGCCAAAAACGGCACATATTGCTATTAGTTTTTTCATCTATTTATCCTTTTCAATCTGGAAGATGTAAGTGTACATTATTCAGGTCATTAACATCATCTTGCTGAAACCCAAAGTTGTCATCCATAAAATTATTAAATGCGTCCTGAAAGTCGTTTGTTTCTCTTATAAGAGTAATGCATCTTTCTGTTTGATTTGTGATTTTTATACAAAGGAATACTACTCCCGCAGTTAAGCCGACTTTCCAGATAATGTCTATCGCATTAGCTGGTGCTATTACAGTTTCTGGCCTGCTTTCTTCTGTTTGCATTTTGGTTAAGTTGCCTAGGAGCTCTCTGCGTTGACAGCTAGTAAATAAGCTAAACTTGCATCAATGTTACATGTTTAGTCAACATAGGTTATTCCTATTTGAGTGCTCCTCTCAGTGCTACCATTGAGCTGCGTTTCCGTTGCCAAAATAAAAAGCAGAAGCCAAATCGCAAAAGACCAGAATTCCCATAGGAACTGCTACCATAATTGCAAGCAATGCTTCTTCAAGAAAGTGATACCTAATCCAAACATTTCCATTATCCTTTGGCGTAGCTTAGAATCCCAGATCTTATAACATGCTAGAATCGTGCAAGCTAAGAAGACTCCAAGTGGGTAACCCCTTTCAGAAATGCCCATCTCAAGATTTTTTTATTACGGCAGAAGCGTAAGGATTGTGGCCTTAAGCGGCCAGTCTAATGAAAGAGAAGTAAAAAGTGCTCTAGCATCTCTCGACATAGTCTACAATTTTTTCGTAACTTTGGAAAATGAGTACAACTACAGCAGCAACTCTCTAGGAAAAGGGACACTTCTTATAAGTGTTTGTAAGCTTTACAAATGGGCAAGGCCGTTATTGGCCTTTGCCTTACCATAAGACTAAAGCAAAAAAGGAATAAAGAAGGGTACATATAAACTTCCCTTAAAAGCAAAGCTGCAAGATTTAGTGAAAATAGCCCATTTCAGTACTAGGTTGGTTAAACCACAGGGGCAAATTGAAAAAGATGGTAAAAAATGCGCATCTGTGGAAACCCGCAAAAAGCGAAAATAGATCAATTTTGCAGGCAAAATTGTGGGAAGCGGGTTGCAAGCTGAGATGGGGAACACTGTTGATTTATGAGCCATTTTGAAGGTTTTGATAAGGAGAAGCAAATGGCAGACAAGGTACCCTTATAAAAACGGAAGGAAGTACTCTATGGAAGCTTGCAAAAAAATACTAGGGATAACTTTCCAAGGTGCGGGAAATATCAGCTCAGAGCCGTAAGTCTGAATTATTGTTGGCCAAAATCAATAGGAACTTGAGTTGGTATTTAAAAGGGGACGGCAAAGAAGTATTCAATCGTGGCCTTAAAATGCAGATATAAGAAAGGCACGGGATATCCAACTTGATACAAACAGGACTGGGAATAAAAGCGTTTAAAAATCAATAAATTGCTGCTATGGAGACGATATTGCGTTATAAAAAGGTGGTTTCTAAAGGAAAGAGAATTGGATGAATTAATTAGGGGAATAATAAAAAAATAAGGTTATACTATTAAAATAGTGCTATGAAAACAACAACAACGACTATTCTAGCAGTACTTATAATCTTAAATCTGTCAGCCTGTGCGTTCTCGGTTAGCAGGCAATCATCAAAGGCGTCTAGTATATATGAAAAGACTTGCCAAAAAGTATTAGTATCATACGAATATATTAGATAAGAAGAGACAAAAGAACTGAAGGAGAAAGATGACAACGGCGTTATCATTGGGAGGATTACCAGCAGGCAGAAAATATGGACAGATAAACACAAAAGAAGAACCTGTGATAAATGAAGCAATGATGAAGAAGTTTATCGCATGTTTGGGCGTATCAAAAATTACGCTGGCTAACTATGAATATGACTGAAATCAAAAGGGATTGTAAGGCCTCTTAGAAGCAATATTTTGAGTTATAAGAAGGAAATGGAGGGGATTAACATCAACGATGATACTAATCCTAGCGTCAATAAAGCTGTCCTTTCGCTTCTTGTCAGTTGAAGGTCTTTGTCCAAACATAGCTGACAACATCAAAACTCCAATTATGGCAAAAGGACATAAGAAAGATTGCTTAACATCCGATCAGATCAAATCAATTCTGCTAAGATATACAGAAATTATGCAGAAATACTTTAATCTGGAAAGAGAAATTACTCATTACTGCTGTTAGCTTTAACTGATGGGCTCCGCACAATAGAAATTAGCAGAGCTGACATATCAGACTTGAGAAAGACGAGTTCGTTAAGATTATGCCAGAAATAGCAGAAGCGGTAAGGGGGAATATCTGGCATTTAGAGGCAACGGCAAGACTGTTAAAAATAATGAAGAAATCCCGCTGTTTGAAAGCAGCAGTAATAACAGTGCAGGACAGAGAATTAC
>JAITXQ010000026.1 GCA_031284675.1 Rickettsiales bacterium
TTTGCCTTTTTTTCTATTTGGTAAATTTCTTAAATATTTATAGCTAAAGTAATTTAAGAGCCCATGAAGGGTGTCATGCAAGTAGCTGGCACTGGTTTATTATGCAGCCACTTATTTAAAGTTAAGTTTTCTGGATCCCAGTGTCTGGGCACTGGGATGACAAAAAAAAGGAGGCACTGGGATAACATCTTTGTGTTTGAGGCAAAACTGGCTATAACATTTCTTCGCAAACAAATATTCGTACAGTTGTATGCTTGACACTGGGATCTATCTTTCTGGTCACGCGCTGCCAAAGGTGAGTTTTTGGTTTTTCACTTAAATAGTAGTTATGCAAGAGATCTATTGAAATACCCCTACAAAACTATACTATTGATTAGTACACTATAAATTTAAAATTATAAATATGTTAAGCAGATTGGTAATTTTGCTATTAGTTTTTGCGCTTCCTTTTCCTTCATATTCGTATCAGTTTAGAACTAAAGCAAAGCAAGCAGTAGTTTTAGATTTAGCTTCAGACTCATTTATTTTTGAGCATAATTCCGATGAAAAAATGGCTCCATCTTCAATGAGTAAATTAATGACTTTATATGTAGCCTTCGATTATTTAAAAGCTGGAATAATAAACATGGAGGATAAATTTCGAGTAAGTAGAAAAGCGTGGGAAAGGAAAGGCTCTTCTATGTTTTTGAAAGAAGGTCAATTTGTTACGGTGAGAGAATTACTTGAAGGAATTATCATAGTCTCAGGTAATGATGCCTGCATAACACTAGCTGAGGGCATTGCAGGATCAGAGGAGAATTTTGTGATTGAAATGAACGAAGTTGCACAAAATTTGAACCTAATCAACAGTCATTTTGTTAACTCAAGTGGATGGCCGGATGAAGATCATTTTATGAGCGCAAAAGACTTGGTGGTGCTAGCAAAAAGGATTTTTACTGATTTCCCTGAATATTATGATTTATTTTCTGAACAATATCTGACATATAACGAAATTGTACAAAAAAATAAAAATCTTCTACTTTTTCATGAAATTGGAGTTGACGGATTAAAAACCGGTTATACAAACGCTGGTGGTTACGGCATTGCAGTATCTGCAAAACGGAACGATAGGAGAATTTTTGCTGTTGTAAATGGTTTAAATACTGAGAAAGAGCGAATAGAAGAGGCAAAAAGACTGATACAATATTCCTTAAATCATTTTAATACTAAGAAAATATTCGTTAAAGACAGTGTGGTCGAGGAAATAAATGTTCTATATGGAAAAGATAAAAAAGTGCCCGTTACAGTTGCAAACGATGTTACCATAACTTACAACCGCAATTTGCATGACAAAATTAAGGTGCGTGTTGAATATAAAGATATGATACCTGCACCAATTAAAAAAGGGCAAGAAGTGGGCAAAATTTTTGTAGAAATACCAGGTGTTGAGCAGCAAACCACACCACTTTATGCAGTGAATGACGTGCAGGAATTGAATTACATAGAAAAGTTTTTTAGAATATTATTTTAAGTTAAAAAGCGCACTATACCCGAAAGTTAGGCACGAATTTTAATGTACCCCAGCAATCACTTCACCAACGGCAAAGTAGTACCATGCTGATTCATATATTTTCCTTTAAATGGCAATCAAAAACAACTAGAAATTCAGCTATTTATAATAAATAATTGAAGCTTTTAATTAAGAAAAGCGCACGGCAAATCGTATGGTATGATAAGCAAGAATGAGAAAGCACGGAAGCAAGAACTTGGCTTGACAAAACAAAAGAAAAATAGTATATTAATGATATTGATATTAATTTAAACTAATATGCCAGCAGTAGTAAACAGACAAGAACCATCGAAATTAAAAGAAGTTTTGCTAGCTCCTGTAAGGTGGCTAATCATGGGTTTATTGATACTATTAATTATAGTATTACTTATTTCCTGTCTAGCAATTTACTGCTTAATCATCAAACCATTATTAGCATTACATAAGCTATATTATCTTGCAGGAGGCAAAGCACCAGAATGGGTAGAGCAAAGAGCTGAAGCATTTGAGGAAATGATCCGCACTCCTCAAACAACACACGATACTGATGTAAATGATGCAATCAGTGTTAATATTCAAAAGCTAAGAGAAAATTACGGCGAACCTGATGTTGAAGATGGATTTACAAAAGAAATAGAAGATTTTATTAATCAGTTAGAGCGCGTAGCAAATGGCATACAAAAAGCTGCAGATAAAGATCAACTTACAGAAGATGAGAAAAAACATGCACTTGAGTGCTTGAAGCGTATAAAAAATAACCCTGATACACATAGTGGAAGTGGGTTAACATTGAAGCAAGTTTTAAGTTTGGTTTGGAAGGCTAGTAATGATAAAAATAAAAAAAGTGCTGATCCTTATATAGATATTGACACACGCATATCACAGAGAAAATACCAGCTAGTTAGGCAGCTAATAGAATCACAAACAGAATATGGAGTGCGTGGTGGTCATGCATGTTTTACTGGTACCTTTAACAGTATTATCTCTTTCTTATATACCTTTGAAGAGTTTCACTTCTTGCAAAAAGTAGATAAGGATACTGTAAAACAGGAATTTGAAAATGAGCTGCGAAAAAAGGGAGAGGAACTATTTAATGAAAATAATCAAGAAGATAAAGAAAAGATTGCAGAAGCTTTAAGTAATCCTTCTACAAATTTCTTTTTAAGCTATGTAGAGTCATTTAAAAATCACCCTACACGTACAGTTTTAGGCGATAAAGAATGCGACGAATTAGTTAAAACTCATTTTAGTAATCTTCATTACAACAGAACAATATCAGGCTGTTTACCATAAAAGTCACTACTTCACTAACGGCAAAGTAATACCACATTGATTCATATATTTTCCTTTCATGTCATCATATGATTTCTCGCACTCACTTGCGCCACTCAGAAACACAAATTGGCATGCTCCCTCGTTAGCGTAAATTTTTGCAGGAAGTGGAGTAGTGTTTGAAAATTCTAATGTTACATGACCTTCCCATCCAGGCTCTAAGGGAGTGACATTTACTATAATCCCACACCTTGCATAAGTTGATTTACCAACACAAATGACTAGTACATTTCTTGGTATACGAAAATATTCGACTGTACTTGCAAGCACAAAGCTATTTGGCGGAATGATGCACACATCTGTTTCCTTATCTATAAAACTATTCTCAGAAAAATTCTTAGGGTCCACGATAGCTGAATTAACGTTAGTAAAAATCTTAAATTTATTATCCACTCTTGCATCATACCCATAAGATGATAGTCCAAAAGATATGACACCCTTACTGCTTTTATGATCAACAAAAGGCTCTATCATTCCAAAGTTTTCAGCTTGTTCTCTTATCCATTTATCTGGCATAACTGCCATAACTGCTCCTTAAAGTTGTGTAATACTTACAATAATATGAAATAAAATTTAAATGTAAACTATAGGCTAGCAGTTTTTGTCATTCCAGCGCGTGACGCTGGAATCCAGAAAAAAAAGAAGAATGGATCCCAGTATCTGGGCACTGGGATGACATCCTGTGATTGTTTAGGCTTGCGACCTACCGCTCCAGCTCGTTCGCTCAGATTAACTATTTTTTCCTATTAAATAAGAATAAGTTACCTATACAAAAATAGATTGGCAATATTTCAAGTCTGCCAAGCAGCATTAAAAACGACAGAAATAATTTTACCCCATTACTGAAAGAAGAATAGTTACCTGAAGGACCTATTAAATTACTGAATCCTGGACCAGAGTTTGTAAGCGTTGCAGAAACTGAGCTGATGCTAGTTATAAAGTCTGCATTGCTTAAGTAAGACATCACTATTGATGAAATGGTGAACGTTAATATGTAAATTGCAAAAAATATAAAAACAGAGTGAACTTCATCATTTTCCAAGGTTTCACCATTGAATTTTACCCTATCGCCTGCATCAGGGTTTAATAAAAGGCGAAAGTAATTTCTTATAGACCTTAAAAGAATGATCATACGGAAGATTTTGATGCCACCACTTGCAGAACCACTACATCCACCAATAAAGGTTAGAAAAAACGCTAAGACTGAAATAAAGCTCCAATCTATATGATTACAAATCGCATAGCCAGTTGATGTAATTAAAGAGGTGACGGTAAATGTGCTGCATCTAAATGATAATGATACTCCTAAATCAGCATTTTTATACAACCAAAAATAAGCAAATAAAGATAAGATAATAGTTATCTTAACAAAGTAAGAGACCTGTTCATCATGGCAAATGTCCAATCGCTTTATGATTTTTAAATAGCTAAGAAAAGGCAGAGAGCCCAAAATCATAAAAATGATCGTTATGACTTCTAGTATGGGATTATTATAGTACCCTATAGAATCGTTATAGTTAGCAAATCCACCAGTTGATACAGCGGACATTCCGTGACATATTGCATCAAACAATGGCATACCAGCTAGATAATAGGAAAATATGCATAACAAAATTAGGCCATAATATATTACCATAATATGAATCACTACGCTTCGTGTGTGCGGCAACTTCCTTTTTGTAGCATCTGAATATTCAGAATAAAGTAAATTATTTAGACTCAGAATCTTGAGCATAGGAAAAACTGCAATTCCTAAAGTGATTATACCAAAACCCCCTATGCCATGTAGCATTGCTCTCCATAGTAGTATTCCTGGAGATTGCTTTTCAATATTGCTAAATACAGTTGCCCCTGTCGTTGTGATGCCAGATATTGCTTCAAATAATGCATCAACATAACTCAGGTTATTAAGATAGAATGGGAGAGCTGCAAATAAAGAGAAAGCTATCCAGGTGCAACTGGTAATCGCGAAAATTGCTGACATTTCATGCAATCTATTTAATTTACCTAATAAAATAAAAATTGTACCAAATGTGCAGGTAATTATGAACCCAGCTAGAAAATTTTTCCATTCGTAACCCAGATACTTATTAGTAACAGCAGGAATGACCATTGCTAAGCTAACCAACAATAAGAATATCCCAACAATAAATACAATTGAACGCAAAGTTTGCAAGCGTTGATGATTTTCCATGGAGTTACTTTCTAGAACAAAAAAACATCACATTATATTATGAACTTTTGCTGAAACTTTCTTTATGTCTTCACTGGAAAGTGAGATCAGACCGAGCCTAGATAGGTATCCATCTTCAGTACTGATAGAATCTATAACTTCTCTAATGAATTCTCTTAACCCATCAATAGTATCTAGGTGTTCTTTCTTTATGTAAAGGTATAGAGGTCTTGCTAATATATATTTTCCCGATGATATATTTTCATAAGTTGGCTCAATTCCTGCGATTGTGCTCCCTTGTATTTTATCTTGGTTCCTCATTAAAAAGCTAAAACTAAATATCCCTAAGGCATTCTTGTTGCTTTTCAATTTTTGTATTATTATATTTTCATTAATTCCAACTTCTATGTACCTTCCGTCATCCCTTATACTACTACATGCTTTCTTTCTTTCTTCCGGATTTTTATAATTCTCTTTGAAAATTCTTGAGTTCATGCATGAGTATTGATCGAGCATAACAGAATTAACCAAAGTTTCGTATGTGCCTGTATTTTGATGTGGACCATAAATTTCAATTTCTGTTTTTGGTAAGGCTTGATTTACATTAGACCAAAGCTTCTTATTATTTTTTACTAACTTATCATTTTCTTGAGAATATGCAGATAAAGTTTCAAATAAGTCCTTTTTTGTAAAATCAAATCTATGGCTTTGATTAGAATTTGCAACGACAATTCCATCATAGCCAATGATGACCTCTATCACTTCGTTAATTTTATTTCTTTTACATAGCTCTCTTTCTACTTCTTTTATAGGACGAGATGAAGTGGTGATGTCTGGCGTATCTTCCCCTATTCCTGAGCAAAACATTTTGAACCCTGATCCACTTCCTATCGACTCCACAACTGGAGTCTTAAAGGAGAATACACGACTGAAGTCCTCAGCTATAAATGAGATAAAAGGAAAAACAGTTGAAGACCCAACAATTCTGATATATTTCCTTGCATCAGCATTTGACAGCGGCGTGAATACTGCAAATATAAAAATCAGGAGAAAGCTTCTAAGCATTATTTTTGGTTAAGAACATAAATCTTGATTATTATAACAAAAAATCAAACTGAAAAGCCTTAATTTTTTCTTATAGCATAATTTTTTGTATCAGCTATTTAATAAAAAGATTGTAGCTAAACCGAGAAATATAAAAGCTGAAAGAATATCAGTTGTTGCTGATGTTAGGATTGAAGAAGAAACAGCAGGGTCGGACTTTAAACGGTGAAGCACTATAGGAATGAAAGCTCCGATAAACGTTGCAATAATTGACATCATGATCATTGAGATTGCAAAAATTATTTCTATCTCAAAATTATGAAACCTCATAGTTATCACTGTTAATGAGATGGTTGATAAAATTATCCCGTTTATACAACCTATAGATAATTCTTTCATGAGTATTCTCTTTGCATTTTGCGTGGTTAGGTGTTTTGTTGCAAGTGCTCTAATTGTAAGTGTAACTGTTTGAGATCCTGAATTACCACTCATTGAAGCAATTATCGGCATAATGATAGGTAGTATTATGAAATTCCTTAGTGTATGTTCAAAAAACCCTGTTACTATTGAGCATATAGTTGCAGCTAAAAGATTAAATAACAACCATGGAAGTCTTGTTATTATTGTTTTATATAAAGGAGCATTGATATCTCTTTTAGATAGTACTCCACCAATTTTTAACGCATCTTCTTCTGTTTCCTGTTGAACTACTTTTATTACATCTTCAATTAAGATCACACCAATGATTTTACCGCGCTTATTTACTACTGGAGCTGATACTAGAGAATAATCTTGAAATATTCTTGCTACTTCTTCTTGATCTACTCCAGTTTTAATGATCTTAATATCTTGATTCATTATTTCTTCTATTACGGTGTCTCCTGAGTTAGATATTACCTTATTTAAGTTGACGCTGCCTATTGGTTCTAATCTTGAGTTAATAATAAAAATCTGATAAAATTTTTCTGGTATTTTTTTATAGTTGCGCAAAAATTCTGTCAATTGGTTTATTGTCCAATAATATGGAGCTATAACCATATCTTTATGTATCAACCTTCCTGCACTTTCTTCTGGATATGATAGCAACTCCTCTACTGATTTCTGAGTCTTGCTGGGCAGGTAGCAAAGTATATTTCCTATAGACTTTCTATCTAAGTCTTTCATTATAGTTACTATATCCTCTACATTAAGGAGCATTAGTAATTTTGCTGTGTTTTCTATTCCCAATGTTTCTATAATCTGCACTTGCAAGTCTGGCACTACATGCACTAGAGCATTACTTAATGAATGTTGGTCGAGGATATTAACTAATTTTTCCCTGTGGTCATTGATTGAAGTTGATAAAAAATAAGCCAATTGGACGCTATCTATCGTTTTTACAATATTATGAATATTTTCTAGTTCCTGATTATCGAGTGACTCCATTAAGTCATCAATAACCTTTTTATCTAAACCATAATGAGAATTTGTTTCAATATCCATTATTTTACCTTTTATATACATGCTTGATTACTTTGAACATCAGAGTATAATAAAATTATTTTAAATTAACTACCATATGGTTAAATTTGTATTTTGTTTGCTGTTATTGTTGTTAATAGTAAATATATTAAAATCTAAAGCATAATGAAAACTTATTCAGAAATTCTCGAACACTTTCAAAGTTTAAATAAAAGTGTTTCTCTTATTAGGAGGTGTCTTTGACATAGAAAAATTAAAGTTGCGTCTTGAAGAATTGGAATCTCAAGCTGCAGATGATAACCTATGGCAAGACAACCAAAAAGCACAAGAAATTTTAAAAGAACGTTCTAAAATTAAGAATGACGTAGAGTCGTTTTCAAAGCTGGAAAGCGATTACAACGATGCTATTAGTTTAATGAAATCCGCTATTGACGAAAATGATGAAGAATTTTTCTCTGAAGTTAAAAATGAGTTAGTAAAGTTGGAGAAATTAATCAAGTATAAAGAAACAGAATCCTTATTTACTGGTGAAGCAGATAATAATGACTGCTTCTTAGAAATTCACTCAGGAGCCGGCGGAACGGAGAGCAATGATTGGGCTGAAATGCTCATGCGCATGTACGTAAGGTGGGCAGAAATTCACCACAACTTTAAAGTTGAAGTTTTAGAAAAATTGGATGGCGATGCGGTTGGTATAAAGTCTGCAACGATAAAAATCATTGGAGAAAAAGCTTATAGATGGGCAAAAAGTGAAAGTGGGATTCACAGACTTGTTAGGATATCACCATTTGATGCAAACGGTAAACGTCATACTAGTTTTGCAAGCGTAGGAGTCACTCCAGTGATTGAAGACTCAATTGATATTGCTGTGGATGAGAAGGATTTAAAGATTGACACCTACCGTGCTTCCGGAGCAGGCGGTCAGCATGTGAACAAGACTGAAAGTGCGGTGCGTATTACCCATATTCCAACAGGTGTTGTAGTTCAGTGCCAAAATGGTCGTTCTCAACATAGAAATAAAGATGAGGCACTTAAACTACTTAAAGGACGTTTATACCAAATTGAACTGGAAAAAAAAGAGCAGAAGATGGCTGAAGAATATGGCAAGAAATGCGATATAGGCTGGGGCAATCAAATCAGATCGTACGTTATGCATCCGTATCAAATGGTAAAGGATTTGAGAACTGGGCATGAAGTGGGTAATATCAATTCTGTTTTTGATGGTAATATAGACTGTTTCATAGTTAGCGTGTTTACTAATCAAAATTAAGAATTCACATCTGCTATCATGAGTCCAACGCGTTTCATAAAAACAGATTAAATGCAAAAATTCCTTGACAAACTCCTCCAGCCCTCTTATCATGGCATTAAGGGTATTTATGACTCTAAAAAATTTGTTTTTGATCTGCAGATTTAATGACAAAATTTAGTAAAAAACTTAAGGTATTTTTTGGCGGATTACATCAAATTATAGCGGCTGCATGTCTTTTAAATTTTTTCTACATTCAGCCAAACCGTGCTTAAACTAAGCGTCAGCAAATTATTATAGCGCCAATTTAAAGTATTAGAGGGTCAAAACCAGCATCACGGGGTTTCTTTTGCCTTTTTTTTCATTTAGTAAATTTCTTAAACATTTATAGCTAAAGTAATTTAAGAGCAATATCCACCGAAAATGGTAGCGTGTGACGCTGGTTCACTTTATGACGGTGTCATCCCAGTGCATAAGTGTTGAAAGTGGTAGTAAAAGGATATAAAGAGCTATTATTACAGAAAAATGGAGGTAATAATGGATCAAATAGAAGGAATACTAAAATT